>NZ_DAISHJ010000109.1:0-1481 GCF_036822615.1 Aggregatilinea sp.
CCGCGGTGCGCGCCGCCAGCTTATCCAGCGCGCGTTTTTGCTGATCGCGCACCACCGGCCACATCATGTTGATGAACGTGTTCGGGCGCTGGTGTTCGTGCTCGTCCAGGCTGCGCGATTCGGGGCGCATTATGCCGTCCGCCACGGCCTGAATCATCGGCATTTCCTGGGCGATCCGTTCGGGCAGTTCAAAGCTGATCGTCATCGTCCTCGCTCCTCTCTCGTTTCGCCCACGCTACAGCATCGCCAGCCCGTCGAACGACGCGAACCCGCGCGCGTTGCGCAGCCACCGCTCAACCGGGTGCTCGCGGATATACCCGTGCCCGCCCAGCGTTTGCACGGCGCTGTCGGCCACCATCAGCACGGCCTTGTCCGCGTATCGTTTCGCCAGATAGGCTTCTTTGCTGGCGTCCTCGCCCTGATCGAGCTTCCACGCCGCTTCCCATACCATCAGCCGCGTTGCGTCCACCTCGATCGCGCACTCGGCCAGCATGAACGCGATCGCCTGTTTGGTCGCAATCGCCGCGCCGAACTGCTCGCGCTCTTTGGCATAATCGATCGCGTAATCGAGCGCGGCGTGCATCACGCCGACCGCCAGCGCCGCCAGCGCGACGTGGCTGTGTGCCAGCAGCCGCGAGAACTGAAGTCCTGCCTCACCGCCCAGGCGGCAGTCCGCGCCGACCTGCACGCCGTCCAGCGTCACCGGATACGTCGGCAGCGCGCGCACGCCCATCAGCTTTTCCCGCACTCCGACGCTCAGCCCGTCCTGGTTGGCCGAAACGAAAAACGCATCGACCTGCTTCGCATCCTCGTTCCAGGCATACACCAGCAGCCGTTCGGCGTCCGTCGCCAGCGGCACGGTCGCTTTCGCCCCGTTCAGCACGTAGCGCCCGTTCTGGCGCGTGGCGGTCGTCCTGGGCTTGCCGGGCGCGAAGAACATGCCCGGCTCGATGAACGCTGCCGTCACGCGCGGCGGCGTCTCGTCCAGAAACAGCGGCAGCAGTTGGTCGCGCTGCTCGTCCGTGCCGTCCAGCACCAGCGGGATCGCGGCCAGCGCGGGCGACAGCACCGTCAGTGCCAGCGCCAGATCGCCGTACGCGAGTTCCTCGTAGGCCAGCGCCCCGGTCACGGCGCCGCTCGCCTCCCCGAACCCGCCCATCGATTCGGGAATGCTGCCCGGCAGGATGCCGATCTCCCAGCCGGTGCGCACCAGCGCCTCCGGCAGATCGCCGCTCTCGTCCGCCTCGTGCGCCGCAGGACGCACGTCATTGAGGCTGTAGCGCCGGATCGTGTCGATCAGCATCGTTTGTTCGTCAGTCGGTGTGAAACTGATCATGATCGCCTCTCTCTCCACCTGTTATCCATCCGAGCGCGCGCAGCGGCTCGTCGTCCCATACCTGTGCCTCGATGTAACGATCCGGTCCACCCTGCCCGTCCGCGTTCCAGACTTGCGGCAGCCCGTACCGCGCCACCAGATCCGG
>NZ_DAISHJ010000109.1:1491-17798 GCF_036822615.1 Aggregatilinea sp.
AGATCGTCCAGCCGGTAAACCTTGCCCCGGTACGGTTTGCCGTCGCCGTACCGCATCGCCGGGAACGAGTCTCCATAGGTCAGGCTGACCGCCGCCGGGTCGAATGCTTCCAGCGGCACGCGCAGCTCGCAGCCCTGCGCGTACCACGTCATCACCCACGGGCACGCGCCGACGATCATGTAATGCGGCGTCATCCGGCGCGGCGTCCCGCCCTGCTCGATGAACAGGCGGCGGATCGTCTGCTCCAGATCCCGCCGGATCGCCAGGTATTCCGGCGAGCGCTTGCTGGCGAAGATCGCGCCCTCCCGCCGGATCGTCTCCAGCACGGCTTCCGCCGCGTCCGGTCGCATGCTCGAAAGGCTCCTGAACGGCCCGCGTGCGGATTCGTAGTAGTGCGTCAGAAAGCGCGGATACGGGCTGTCCTCGGCCATCCTGCGCCCCTCCTACGCGCCGCCCGCAGGCGTCAGCGCGTGCAGGAACGTCTCTGCGATCTCTCCGGCGATCTCCGCGCCGGACAGGCGCCCGCCTTCCCGATACCACACGTTGACCCAGTTCAGCGCGCCGAACAGCGTCTTGACGAAGATGCCCACGTCCACCGCGCGGAAGTCCCCCGCCGCGATGCCTGCCTCGATCACGTCGCGGTAAAGCCGTTCGAGCGTGTCGCGCTGGCGGATGTACTGCTCGCGCACACCGGGCACTTCCAGCAGCGCGCGGCTTTCGAAAATGACCGCCGTAGCGATGTGAATGTTGTCGATTTCGCTCAGGATGTGGATGGTGATGATGGCGCGCAGCTTGTCCGCCGGGGGATCGTCGCCCTCGATCACGTCGCGTACTTTGCCCGTGATCAGGCTCAGCCCCGCGTCGAGCACAGCCATGAGCAGATCTTCTTTGCTGGGGAAGTAGTGATAGAGGCTGCCTGCCGTCAGGTTGACCTCGGCGGCGATGTCGGCCATCGTCGCGCCCTGATAGCCCTTGCGATGAAAGATGATCGCGGCGGCATACAGGATCTCGTCCACGTGCACGGTCTGGTCGGCAGGTTTTCTAGCCATAACACACTCAGTAGAAATTAATTTATTAATCAAATGTATATTTAATTATAGAGGCATAGTGCGCACAAATGCAACCCCCTCGCCCCGGTTTCCGCCGCACCCCACCTTGCCTTTACTCGTACCGGTGCACGCTTCTCCGTAGAGGCGATGCCTGCTCCGCCCGGCTCTTGCCCACCTTACCGCTTGTCTCCCCTCTTCAACTTGATTGGAGAGGGGCCGGGGGTGAGGTCGCCTTTGCTTTTCCCCTGATGCCCAGCAGTCCCTGATCTCTGCCTCTCTGGGCCGGGGGTGAGGTCGCCCTTGCCTCTGCTTCTGCTTTTTCGGGCACCGGAAGCTCACTTCCGGCGCGCTTCCCCTCCGCCCAAACAAAAAAAGCGAGCCTGTTCGCTCGCCCTTCTATAGTCCTGAACCGAAACCGTGCGCGGCGCTTAGTTGGTCGTGCCGTCCGTCGTCGTATCGTCGGTCGTATCGCCCGTGGTGTCGCCCGTCGTGCCGGAGTTATCGACGATCTGGAACGTCGCCTGCGACAGCCGCTCGTTGTCGAGCAGCATTTCGACCGACCACGTGCCCGACTCGAACGTCACATCCTTGGGACTGAGGTCGCAGTACGCGCACACGTCGTCCCAGTTTTCGGTCGGCGTCCAGCAGTCGCTTTCCTCGTACAGCGCTCCGTTGGCGGACCACCGCGCGCTGATGGTCGATCCGGCCTGCAGGTTGCGCACCCGCACGATCGCGTAAACCACCGGATCGGCAATATCGAACACCGTGGTGGGGTTCAGCGGGCAGTCGTATGCATCCCGCGCCGCCGAGATAGTCGTTTCGTAAAATTCCGTGCCGTTCGTGCTGATCGTCCCCCCGGTACCGCCCCCGCTGCCATCGCCGGGCGTCGCGGGCGTCATCGGGACCGCGCCGTTCGGGTTGTTTGGCGTCTGCGGCACGGATACGTTCGGGTTTGTGGCCCCGCCATACTGCTGCACGGTCAGCGTGGCCTGCGCGGCCAGCGCCGTGCCCTGCACGTTCGACAGTTCAGCCTGCATCATCATGCCGCGATCCGCGGTCATTGCCAGGGCAGCAATCGTTGCAGCAGGGGTTCCCAATCCGTCGATGGTCCCCTGGAGTTGTGCATTACGCGTTTCCAAATCACTGACCTCGGTGTTGCCGGGCAGCGCCCCGCACCCGCTCGCCACGATGACCAGCACCGCAGCCAGCCCGGCCAGCGATTTGAAGCGGTTGAAGACCAACATCCGTCACTCCTTCGAAGTTCGCGTCACGATTTCCCCCTGGTTCGCGGACAGTGTACCGTATTGTCCACGCTTCCGCCCTACGGTCAAGCTCCGTTTGCGTCCATTCCACCGGCCCCGCCAACCATCTAGACAAATAGCGTAAACGACCGTTCGCAGGCAAAAAAAAGACCCTGCCACGAGGGCAGGGTCTCCATTCAACTAGGTACTACCGGACGATTGGGTCTAGCTGTGTTGGCTTACAGGCCGCCAATGATGTCCGAGAAGACGTTACCGATGACCGGGCCGAGGAAGATGAGGATGACAATCACGACGACGGCCACGAGGACCAGGATGAGCGCGTACTCGACGAGGCCCTGACCTTCTTCACGCGGGAGATACAACATGATGATTACTCCTGTAGAATGAATTGATAGATATGCCACTTGTTTGTGGATGAACCCATCTTAGCATGTAAAACTATTGAAAACAATGGCCCTAACATAACTTTCACAAATTCTTTATATCATCTTCCTAAATCTTTCCTTACGTTTTTCACAAACGCCTGTTTAACCCGAGCTCGGGATAAGTAAGTGAGGCTACGTTCTAAAAAATCGGCATGCTTTCGGGTGACAAACCCAATCAAAAGGTATTCTGACGATGTTTTACTGAGACTGTGCTGCGATGTCCATATACATTTATTTGGGTGCAGCTTACTTTGACCAACACAAGGTCATGCTGTTCAACAGCAGTTGACTCGGCAGCTCAAAACCTTGGTTTCAAAGTACTTTCAGAGGAGAGATGAGGTTTGCTCGCCCTTCGTACTCAAAAAAATCCTTCGTCAAAATTACGCACATTCTACTGCCAGTCCGGCGAACATTCTTGCTTTCCACAGTCCGTCAAGTATGTAGTATTCTCCCCATCAGCATCCATTATGAAAAGCTGCCAATTACCAAATGCATCAAACGACCGAGAGAATACGATGTACTGACCATCAGGCGACCAATCACCAAAGACATCATCTGAACTGCCATCAGTGATCGGGTGAGAGGCGAGATCCTCGATACTTACGGTGTATATTCCATCTATTTCACCTTCTGGATGGGCAGTAATGGCCAGCGTTGTGCTGTCAGGGGACCAGCCAAACTCTGGATTAGGATGGTGGGTGTCCAACACAAGCTGCATATCAAAACTATCCAATGACATTATGTATAACTTTGCATTGTAACGTTCATCACCGGTTACAGCGTCTACGCCTAAAAACGCTATATGTTCGCGATCAGGGGAGAACTGAGGTGAGCCGTATGCAGATCCTTCTTTCGCAACCGTGAGCCGCTGTAACGAGCTAGTTTGGAAATCGATCCAATAAATATCGAACCCCAAAGTGAAAACTATCGGATCGGGCAAATCCGAGCACGTTGAGTGTATGACTGCGTTGAGAATATCCTCATCAAACAGCATACAATCACCACTACCGTCGCTTCTTACCCGTCGCATCTGAGGGGCGAAGTTCTCGGTCCAAAAGCTGTAATATAGGCTGGAACCGTCAGCGGACCAAGTATGTTCCAGGATGGAGTAGGGATTTTTCATATCTGTGACTTGTGTTACACCCGATCCATCTGCTTCCATGACATAAACGTCACCAAAGCCATTATGCGCTGAGTTGAACGCGATAAGGTTTCCGTCTGGAGACCAGCTTGGACGAAAACTTGGATCAAGTTCATCGCTAGTTAGGCACTGTATCTGAGATCCGTTTATGTTGAAGGCGCAAATTTCATAGGGCTGATGCAATTCAGACGTCTGAAAGAGAATGATATCTTGATCATTGATGTTCTGTTTGAACCCAACAGTTACTGTCAAAAGAACGACACAGAATAGAAACGGTTTCTTTTTGATTTTCATCACAAAATGTACAATTTTTGTTGGTATCGAACTAGCCCCAGTACCATTCAAAGGTCGCATATATCCTCGACTGGTTTTGTCGACAATCCAAGAGACTAACGGAGCATAGAAATCAAGCTGTCTACTAGCTGTGATAGGAAAACCCCAACCTATTATAACGCCAGCATGACTAGGACAAATCAGATATGACAGTCCAGGCATTTCCATACCACGCCTCGGATCTGTTTAGATGCGCGCGATGTTGGGCTTTTTTCGCGCGGCGCGCTACGATTGCATCTGATACCAATGCAGCGCCCTGGGAGAGCATGTCATGCCAATTTCGGATGCCGAACTAGACAAGCCGGTCAACGCTTACATCGCCTGCAGCGCGTCTGCGACCGTGTTCGACGCGCTGGATGCCTGGCGCAGCGCGCCCGACAGTTACGAGTGGTGGTGGCTCATTATTGACGTCGGGGATGGCATTTACAACGCCCTGCGCTTCGAAGCCCTGCGCGATTTGTTAATGCAGCCCGATTACGGCGTCACCATGCAGACCGAGTTGGGCGATCTGCCCTGCGGCTACGACAACCCCGACGACTGGTCGCACCCGTACGTCGGCGCTTACGTGCCCGAAACGGTCGATCAAAACGATCTCAGCGCGGCCCAGGCCATGCAGTTGGTACGCAACGCACCCGGCCAGATCTTAATTGTTCTTAATGGTCAACAATTAAGGGGCATCCTGACCGGCAGCCAGCGCACGTTTACGTTTACGGAGCGGCATTTACTCGACATGCTCTCCGATTACGAACAGCCGGGGACGCCGCCGTCCGCCACGCCCGGTCCTGCTGCGTCAACTGATCCGGTCCCGCCCAACCCAACACCATCCGAGACGTGATCGTCCTATGAGCACAACCCAACGGCTGCGTATCCGGCAGCTTGCGCCGGTCATCGGCCTGCTGCTGGTTTTGTTCTTCATCCGCACCCACGACATCCTGGTCCAGAATCCCTACGTTGATGAAGGTTTCCACATCAAGCGGGCCGGGATCGTGTGGACCCTCGATCAGAACCCTGGGCGGATCTCGCACGGCAAGCTGCTGCTCTATTACTGGCTCGGCCTGTTTGAAACCGGGCCGGAAACCGCCCTTGCCGCCTCGCGCCTGGGTATGGCGGTGTATGCGCTCATCACCGGCTCGGCCATTTACCTGTTGGGCCGCCTGCTCTATAAACATTCGGCGGGCCTGATCGCGCTCGGCCTCTATACGATCCTGCCGCTCTCCGTCTTTTACGAACGCATGGCGATGGCCGATCCCATCGCGGCGGGGCTGGCGGCGATCATCGCGTGGCGCAGCCTCGCCTTCGCCAGACGTCCCGATACGCGCCACGGCATCGAGATCGGCGTGCTGCTGGCGCTCGCCACGCTCGCCAAGCTGACCATGGGCTTCATGCCGCTGCTGCCGGGCATCGCCGCGCTGATCTATACACCCTGGCATCGTGACGGGCTTGTCCCGCAGATCGAGGATTTCGTAAAACGCTACGCGCCGCCGCTCGTCATCGCGGCGTTCGTGGTGGGCCTGATCTGGGCCCCGCTCGCCATCCCGGCCTATTTCGCCCGTAACAGCGACGATCCGTTCCTGCTGGTTGATTCGTTCAACGTGCGTACCTCCGCCCAGGAACCGGCCTCCCCGCTGGAATACTTCGACGAGACGCTGCCGCTGATCGAACAGGTGACCACGCGCGCGCTGCTGATCGCGCTGGCCGCTGCGGCGGTCTACCAGCTTGCGTCCGTCGCCTGGAACCGCCGGACCTTCCGCGCCGGGCTGTTCGTGTTGAGCTGGTTCATGCTCATCCTGGGCCTGACGCTCGTCGGCGCGCGCCTGAGCACGCTGCGCTACGTGATGCCGTTGGGCGTGCCCGGCGTGCTGATCCTGGGCGGCGCGGCGTCCAGCCTCGCGGATATTCGCCCGCCCGCGCTGCGCTGGATCGTGCGGCCCGCGCTGGCGGTGATCATCGCTGCCTGGGCGATTCAGTTCGCGCTGCCGTTCGTCCGCACCGACCTGCGCAACCCCGACGATCTCGACTTTTCCAGCACGAACTGGACCGAATACCAGAGCGGCTACCTGATCGCGGACGACGCCGTACGCGACGCCGCCGGCGCGCTGAACGCCATCGAGCCGCATCCCAAGCCGCTCTACGCAACGTGGTGGCTGTGCCACCTGATGTACTTCTACACCGACGATCCCGCCACCTGCCTGGACTACAGCCAGCCCCTCAAGGATCTGGAACCCGCGCTGCAAAGCCTGCCGCCGGGCGAAAGCGCCTACGTGGCCTCGGCGGGCTACCAGCCGTTCCTCGACCGCGTGCCCGGCCTGTGCGCCGAGCAGATCGGCCAGTACGACCGCGTGAAGATCCGCAACCCGCTCTGGGACGTCTGGCTCTGGCGCGTCTGGTGGGGCAGCGACTGTTAGACCACCCTGCCTCGCTCCTCGTCCCGTATACTCCCCCGGCACCGCTTCCCGGGGTTCCCCCTTCCCTCCGCTTGCGTGAGGGAAGGGGCCAGGGGATGGGGGGCCATCACGCGCGATCCGTCTGCGGAACCGCCCCGCCCGCTTCCATTCCCATTTCGCCCTCACGACCAATTTCCCAATTTCCTATCCAACTTGTGAATCTTTTCATAAGCCCCTGCATCTAACGCAGTGTATGGAACGAGCACAGCGAACCTCTCAGGAGGAAGTGCAGTGGCCGATATTAAAACAGCATGCGTGCAGCCGGCACGCGGACCGATCAAACCCCCGGCGGAACAGCCGGACTCTGCGCAACAGACTTTTGCTGAGGAGGAACAGAAGATGATTGCACGTGTTGGGAAGCCTGCCCCCGATTTTGAAGCCAACGCCTACCACCAGGGCAGCTTTAAGACGTTGAAACTTTCCGACTATGCCGGACAATGGGTCGTGCTCTGCTTCTATCCCGGCGACTTTACCTTCGTCTGCCCGACCGAGATCACCGCGGTCGCCAGCCGTTACGACGAGCTGCAAGGCCTCGGTGTCCAGGTCCTGTCGGTCAGCACGGACAGCCGCTTCAGCCACAAGATCTGGCAGGACGAAGAATTGACCAAGATGGTTTCCGGCGGCGTGCCCTTCCCCATGCTCGAAGACTCCACCGGGCGGATCGGCAGCGTCTACGGCGTGTACGACGAGGACGCCGGTGTGGATATTCGTGGCCGCTTCATCATCGACCCCGACGGCGTGATCCAGGCGATGGAAGTCATGACGCCGTCCGTGGGCCGCAACGTCAACGAGCTGATCCGCCAGATCAAGGGCTTCCAGTACGTGCGCGAGACGGGCGAAGTCCTGCCCGCCGGATGGCAGCCCGGCCAGCCGTCGCTCAAGCCCGGCATCGACCTCGCGGGCAAGGTCTGGGAAGTCTGGACGCCGGAGAAGTTTCTCCAGAAGGCGTAACGCCTCCCCCCTTACGTAGCATCGCTGCTCACCTCGCCCCTATCACCGCCACTATCCGGCCCGGGGCGAGGTGATTTTTTTGCTGTCATCACGGCGGATCTCTAACCCGCCCGGCCCTCACTTTTCCCTATCCCCTAGTCCCCAATCCCTGTTCCCTGCGCTTGCGCGAACAGCCGCGCGAACCCCGGATATGCCACCAGCGGGATCACCTCGAACGCGATCAGCCCCGCCTCCACCAGCGGCAGCGTGCCCAGCACGGCGCGCGCGTCGTCCGCGTCCGCGCATTCCAGCACCAGCACCGCCTCGTGACGGTCCGCGCGGAAATACAGCTCGCGGATCACGCCCTCCTGGTGCAGCGCCCACGCCCGCGCCGCCTCCGCCTTGCCCAGCGCCGGAGTGAAGGCGTCGTCCGCCACGCCGGGAACCTCGTGCTCGATCGCCAGAATTTTCATCGATTCCTCCCCTGTTTTCGCGCCAACCCCGATTGACGCGCCCTATTTTACATGCTACGATGGGACCGTTGCTTCGTTCATCAGCCCAAAAGGATTCCCTCGTGGGTATCACAAACACCATGCGCTTGCGGCGGTAACCCGCTAAAACGCGCAGACAATTCCCCAGCGTTTTTCCACCATCATCCAACTGGTGCGCGTTTTAGCGTCGTCGCGTCGAGTCCCTTTCGCGTCGCACGAACGCCTTGCCGCGTCCCCGGTCCGCCCGGCCCGGCAGGTGGGTTGATGAGGAACCTCCAATGGCACGACACCACAAACGCGATCCGTCCGGCTGGGATGCCGTGGCCCGCTGGTATGACGGCTGGGTCGGCGCGGATGGCAGCGAGCATCACCGCCGCCTTGCGATCCCGGCCACACTCGATCTACTGAATCTCGCGTCCGGCGAGCACCTGCTCGATGTCGGCGCGGGCCAGGGCGTTTTCGCCCCCTACGTCCTGCGCACCGGCGCCTGTTACACGGGCGTCGAAATCAGCCCACGCCTGCTGGCGCTCGCCCAAAAACGGGATCTGCCCCGTGCGCGCTTCCTGCACGGCGACGCCCGGCGGCTGGCGGAGATCCCCGCGCTGGAACCGGCCAGCTTCGACGCGGCGTCCTTCCTGCTCAGCATTCAGGACATGAACCCCCTCGATGCGGTGCTGCGCTCGGCGGCATGGGCCTTGCGCGACGGCGGGCGGCTGGTGATCCTGATGACGCACCCCTGCTTCCGCGTGCCGCGCCAGAGCGGATGGGGCCGCGACGAGGGGCGCAACTTGCAGTTCCGCCGCGTCGATAGCTACCTCAGCCCGCTGGAAGTGCCCATGAAATCCTACGGCAAGCAGCGCGCCGGAACCACGATCAGCTTTCACCGCCCGCTCAGCCGCTACGTGAGCGCGCTGGCGGCGTGCGGCCTGCTGATCGACGCGCTCGACGAACTCACCACCTACGAATCCGGCGCATCCAAAGCCGAGCGCCGCGCCAATGCGGAATTTCCGCTGTTCGTCGGCCTGCGCGCCCGCAAGTTCGCCCGGGGTGCGCCGTCACCATGAGGCATCAAACCTGCGGAGCATCCACCCACGCGCACCAGCGGATGCCCTGCACCAGCAGCGTGCGGTAATGCGGATCGTCCCAACTCCGCTGGTCGTCGCCGCCCTGCAGGCAGAACACGCGGCTCTCCCGGTGCTGCCGTGTCCAGGCGAGCGTCGCCATGCTGCGCGGGTGATTGGTCGTCAGCAGGATGTGGTTGTCCCCGCCAGCGTCGGGCATCAAATACGTTTCGTCGGTCATGACCCAGTCGTCCAGTCCTGCGCAGATCGGGTGATCGGGGTCCGCCACGTGGTACGGAATCTGCTGCTCGTGCGCGTACGCCGTCAGGACCCGATCCGTCATGCCCGTCACCGCGTCCCACACGTCCCAGCCGGGGAACGCCATCAAGCTGTGATGCAGCACGACGATGCCCTGCTCTTGCGCCCCCAGCGACTCCAGCACCGAGCGCGCCGTATCGGCCTGCCCTGGGGCCAGCCCCAGATCGTCCGGGTCCGGTTCGCGTTTCAGGTGCGTGTAAAACACGATCACGTCGTACGCCTGCCGGACCTCCGGCGGCGACGCGATGAAATCGTTCAGGTGCTGCACGTAGGCATCCACGCCCGGCAGGTCGCGGAATACCCGGTGAAAGACGGGCACATCGAAGTGATGGCCCCCGGTGAGTACGGCAACGGTCAGCATAGGGGAAACAAACCTCATGGTATGCGCAAAAATGCTAAAAATAAGGGGAAGCCAGCGGCCCAAATTCGCTGCCCGATTTCACTATAGCATGCAACGGGGCACAGCGTGCGGTTGCCGCGTATTGATGCCTCGCCGTTCAAGGAAGGTCCCGTGTCCGTGCGCTCGTGGTTCCGCCTGCCCGCTCACCCTGACCGCCGCTGGTGGATCAGGACGCTGCTGATCGACGCCGGGATCGTGCTGCTGGTGCTGGCCGCGATCCAGCTCGTGCCGGTCAAGCGCGACAATCCGCCCGTCCTGCGCGAGCCGAATTGGAACAGCCCCGAAACGCGCGCATTGGCCGTGCAGGCGTGCTTCGACTGCCACAGCAGCGAGACGGACTGGCCCTGGTACTCGCACGTCGCGCCGGTGTCCTGGGTGCTGCGCTACGACGTGACCGAAGGCCGCGAGGCGCTGGACTTCTCCGATTGGGATCGCCAGCTGGCGATGGAGCCGGACCCGAACCAGCCGTTCGCGCCGGATCCCATCGACCAGCGCATCGAGGACGAGATCCGCTCCGGCAACATGCCGCCCGCCACGTACCGGCTGGCGAACCCCGACGCCCGCCTCACCGATGCCGAAAAAGACGCGCTGATCGACGGCCTGCGCCAGACCATCGCGCAGTCTGCGACGCCCGCGCAACCCAACTAAGCGCGCCTGCGTATACTGGTCGGACTT
Source organism: Aggregatilinea sp. (assembly GCF_036822615.1). Taxonomy (NCBI): domain Bacteria; kingdom Bacillati; phylum Chloroflexota; class Anaerolineae; order Aggregatilineales; family Aggregatilineaceae; genus Aggregatilinea; species Aggregatilinea sp. The sequence goes on from NZ_DAISHJ010000109.1 coordinate 12,021, forward strand.
CGATTACACGCCCCGACGGCCAGGCGCTCCCGCACACTGACCGCCCTCATCCGTGTTTCCGGCATTCTACGTGAGGGTACGCCCATGACGGCATCCGCATCGCCCCAGACTCAAAAAGCACCCAACCCCCTCGCCCTGCGCGATTTCCGTCTGCTGTGGGCAGGCGAGAGCGTCTCGCTCCTGGGCGACCAGTTCGCACTGATCGCGCTGCCGTGGTTGGTACTCCAGCTTACCGACGACGCCGTCGCACTGGGCTTGGTCATGGCGCTGGCCGCCGTGCCGCGCGCGCTGTTCATGCTGATCGGCGGCGCGCTGGTCGATCGCTTCTCGCCCCGCGTCGTGATGTTCGCCTCCAACCTCGCCCGCATGATCCTGGTGGCGCTGCTGGCGAGCGTCATTCTGGCGGGCGGCATCGAGATGTGGATGGTCTACCTGTTCGCGCTGTCGTTCGGGCTGGCGGACGCGTTCTACTTCCCCGGCCAGACCGCCATCGTGCCGCAGATCCTCGACACGGATCAGCTTCAAATAGGCAACACGCTGATTCAAGGCATGGCCCAGCTCAGCATGTTCCTCGGCCCGGTGCTGGCGGGCGTGCTGATCGCGGTCTTCGGCTCGACGACCAATGCGGACGGCGACGAAATCGCCAGTATAGACGGCATCGGCGTGGCCTTCCTGCTCGACGCGCTGACCTTCCTCGGCTCGCTGGTGACGCTCTGGCTGATGCGTCCTCGCGCCGCGCAGGAAAAGGCGAACGACGAAAACGTGCTGCAATCGATCCGCGAGGGCATCGCGTACGTGGCGAATGACGCCGTACTGCGCTTCATGTTCCTGGTGCTGGTCGCGGTGAACTTCCTGGTCGTCGGACCGTTCGAGGTGGGCATCCCGGTCCTGAGCGACCTGCACCTCGATCACGGCGCGGCGGCCTTCGGGATCATCATGTCGGCCTTTGGCGGCGGCGCGCTGCTCGGCATCATCCTGGCGGGCGTACTGCCCCGGCCCCGGCCCTCCGCGTTCGGCAGCACCCTGCTCCTGATCACGAGCGGGCTGGGCATCGGCATGGCGTTGCTGCCCTGGAGCCACCAGACGGTGATTGTGGCGCTGGTCAGTCTGCTGATCGGCACGACCAACGGCTACGTGAACATTTCGCTCATTACGTGGCTGCAAAAACGCGTGCCCGAAGCGCTGATGGGCCGCGTGGTCAGCGTGGCGATGATGGCGGGCTTTGGCATCGCCCCGATCTCGGCGCTGCTGGCGGGCCTGCTTCTGGACGTCAGCCTGACCGGCCTGTTCGTCGGTGCGGGTATCCTGATGATCCTGGTGATCCTCTACGGCATGTCGCAGCCCATCATCCGGCGCATGGGTGAGGACGTCGCGGGCCTGGACGCGCCGCTGTCCGTTGCCGACGCGATCCGCAAGACTGGCGAGCTGCCCGCCCTGCGCAGCACGGGTGAAATGCCCGTCGTGCGCCCGTAACCGCACCGCCTGCCGCACACCGTTCCCGTAGGGGCGTATAACGATACGCCCCCCTCATCATTCTCCGATCACGATCCTTCGTGGGGGCAATTCGTGAATTGCCCCCATGCGCACCACGTTAATGCATCGATGGGCGTCTGATCCCTACGATGAACAGACAATCAGGCAGCAAGTCGCCAGGCCGGATGTGCGTAGGGGTAGGGCAAGCCCTACCCGGCTTTTCTGACGGCGGGCGATGCAAGCATCGCCCCTACGAAGGACAGAGTCGCCTATCGCGCCGCCGAAGCCTTCACTTGCTATATATGGGGCAATTCACGAATTGCCCCTGCACACACAATCCATACACCCGCCCCTTGCCTTTCCCCCTCTCCAACCCAGATTGGAGAGGGGGTGCAGGGGGTGAGGTCGCGTTTTGCGCTTTGCCTTTTCCCTACACGCTCGCCCGCAGCCACGGGATCCAGCGCCGCAGCACGCGCAGCGCCTTGAACGCCCGGTACAGCCCCGGATCGAGCAGCGTCAGCAGACCGGGACGGTTCAGCCAGCCCCGGTCGATCAGCACCGCGTGCGACTGCACGAAGCGCAGCAGCCCTTCCGGCCCGTTGCGGCGACCCAACCCGCTCGCGCCGCTGCCGCCCATCGGCAGGGATGGCGTGGCGATGCCAAACTGCGTGCGGTTCACGCTCACGTCCCCCGACGCGATCTGCCGCGCGAGCCGCTCGCCGCGCTTCAGGTCGCGCGTGAACACCGCGCCCGACAGCCCATACGCCCCGTCGTTCGCCCACCGGATCGCTTCCTCGGCGTCTTTCACGCGCATCACCGGAATCAGCGGCCCGAACGTCTCCTCGCGCATCACCTCCATCGTGTGATTCACGTCCACCAGCACCGCCGGTTCCAAAAACAGCGGTCCCAGGTCGGGACGGCGCTTCCCGCCGAACAGCACCCGCGCGCCCTTCTCGACTGCGTCCGCGATCTGCGCCTCGCAGCGCAGCAGCTCGCGCTCGTTGGTCATGCTGCCCACGTGCACGCCCAGCCCGTTGCCGGACCCCATCACGAGCCGCTGGGCGTAGTCCACCAGCCGCGCCACGAAGCGGTCGTACACCGCGTCCACCACGTAGATGCGCTCCGTGCTGATGCACACCTGCCCCGCGTTTTCGGTCGCGCCTTGCAGCGCCGCGCTCGCCGCCACATCGATATCCACGTCTTCGAGCACGATCAGCGGATCTTTCCCGCCCAGTTCCAGCCCCGCCGGGATCAATCGTTCTCCGGCCCGCTGCGCGACCTTGCGCCCGGTGGCCGTGCTGCCCGTCACCTCGATGCAATCCACGTAATCGACCAGTGCCGCCCCGGTCGCCCCGCCGCCCGTGACCACCTGGATCACGTCGCGCGGGATGCCCACCCGGTACGCCGCCTCGACCGCTGCCAGCGCGCTCAGCGGCGTGATCTCGCTCGGTTTGATCACCACCGCGTTCCCGGCAGCCAGCGCGGGCGCGGCATCGATCAGCGCCAGCAGATACGGGTAATTCCACGGCGAGATGATCCCCACCACGCCGTGAGGACGGTAATAGACCCGCACACGCTGCAAAACGGGGAACAGCGCGCGCCGCGTTTTCGGTCGCAGGATCTTCGGCGCGTAGTGCGCGTAATAGTCGAGGATGTTGTCGAGCACGATCACTTCCAGCAGGGCCCCGGTTTCGTTTTTGCCCGTCTCCTGCCGGATCGTATTCATCAGCGCGTCCCGGCTGCGCCACAGCTCGTCGCCCCAGCGCCTCACGGCCTGCGCCCGCGCCTTGTCGTCCAGCGCAGTCCATGCCGCCTGCGCGGATCGTGCCCGCTCGACCGCCATGCACACCTGCTCCGGCGTGCTGTCCGGCACGCGCGCCAGCACGTCGCCGCTCACCGGATTCATGACTTCGATCTCACCTTGCCCCATACCCATCGCGTCCCTATCTCCTCGTCCGCACAACCCTATCGCAGACTATAACGCCCCCGTTTCGATGCCGCATAAACGGGTCTGTTAAGGTTCATCTGACGACTGTTAAAAATCGCACGGTAAATTGCCACTTATTTACTGTTCCGGTACTATTAAAGCAGTCCGGCTCACAAGGAGTACCACCATGTCGTTCCAGGATCTGCTCGCGCGCATCCAGCAGCAGCCCCAAGATGCCGATTACCACTCTCTACGGATGGCTTACGCCCGCTCCCCCGAGTATGCACCCTATGTGCACGACCTCGAAGGCGTGGAGCGCCTGCGCGACGCGCTGCAAAGCGGTGATCTGGAAGCGGCCCTGCTCGCCGTTGGACGTCTGCTCTCGTTCAACTACCTTGACATCGAAGCGCATATGGCAGCGGATTACGTCTACACCATGCAGGGTGACACCGACCGCTCGACCTATCACCGCACCGTGGCGCGCGGCCTGATCGACGCCATCAATGATACGGGCGATGGGAACAGCCCTGAAACCGCCTACATCGTGCTGAACATCCCTGAAGAATATACGTTCATGCGCCTGCTCGGTTATACGCCGGGTCAGCAAACCCTCGTCACGCGGGACGAGCACGAGTTCGACATGTTCGACGTCGAAGATCCCGAAGGCCAGACGCGCCAGATCTACTTCAACATCGATCTGCCCCGGCAGTGGCTGGAAGGGCAAATGTAGGAATTTCACGCCCGGCCACCCCGGCTGCAGCGGCACACCGTCAGGGAAACACGTTCCCCCCCTGACCCGTGGGCGATCCTTGCGTCGCCCGTTTTTTTGCCACCCTGACGAAACTACCTCTACAGTCACGGCTTTTCTCCCCTCTCCGGCCCAGACTGAAGACGGGCCGGGGGTGAGGTTCTTGCCGTTCTCGCCCCCAAACAAAAAAAGCGGCCCCCGCTGATGGGAGCCGCTCCTTATTCCTCGGTGATCGCTGAGCCGTTACGCCTCTGCGGTCGGCACGGGGATCATGGCGGTGTCCACGACGTTGGTCCCGTCCGGCATCCACCGGTCCTCGAACGTCGCCACGTTGTTCGGGTCGGAGAAAAATCCGAGCACCTTGACCACCTCGTTCCCGGCGTTGCGCACGTTGTGCGAGATCATGCGCGGCACGATCGCCATCTCGCCCTGCGCCAGCCGGATCTGCTCGTCCCCGACCACGGCCTCGACCGTGCCCTGCAGGATCAGCCAGGTTTCCTCGGCGCTGTCGGTGTGTGTGCCGAGCTGGTGGCCCGGATCGAGTTCGAAGTACACGGCGGCGGAATCTTCGGTCCCCAGAGCCCCGAAGAACGGGAAGGTCGCGCGACAGCGCATATCGGGGGTGTTCTCGGCATACAGCGAACGCAGTTGGAGGTCGTTGAGATTGATGGTAAGCATGATGTGTCCTCTTCTGACGTCTTCGTGTTTGAACGGTATCGGTGAGGCATTCCGATCCGACCGAGCACCCGCCTCACGGTGACCAGGAGCGGCGATCCGCTCCCCGCCGGTTGCTCGTCGCGCATGAACCGCATGGCCTGCCCGGTGCGCGCATACCGCGCAGGTCGTCGCGTGAACCGCCTATGGAATTACTCAGGGTCCGGCAGATCGATCTTCAGCCGCGCGGCCAGCGCCAGCGTGACCTGCTCCACCGCTTGCTCGTGGCTCAACTGCCCCTGAAGGCGCAGCGCCCGGTACGTCAGTGGGCCGAGCAGCCCCCGCACGAACCCTGTTGTTGCGTCGTCCGGGCCGGAGGCGTCCCGGCGCATGGCGGTAATCGCGTCCGCCAGCGCGTCGCCCATCGCCTCATACCCGCGCATCGTCGTCTTGAAAATCTCCGATTCGGCTTCGAGTGTGTAGCCCGTCCACGACTGCCCGAACGTGAACTCGTGCAGCCCGAACAGGTGCGTCACCATGGCGCGCAGCCGTTCGCCGGGAGGCTCGATCGCCTCGAATGCATCCGGCATCCGCACGTCGAGCAGCTGGCCGATGTGGTGCGTGCACGCCCCGAACAGGTCCTCCCGCGTGGGGAAATACTTGTTCACGGTCGGCAGCGAAACGCCCGCTTCTTCGGCCACCGCGGCCAGTGTCGTGATTCCCAGGCCGTGCAGCTTGACCGCCGCCTCCACGATGGCGTTCCGTGTTTGCGCGGCGCTTTCGGCCCGCCGTCGAGATTGATAGGTGCGTGGCATGTTCCGTGTGACCCTTTCGAACATTCCGATACAACCATATTATATTTAATATAGCCTGTCAATACAAGTCACGCCGTTTTTGCAGGTTTTTTGCCCTTCCCCGTATCGCTTGAATGCCCAGCGTATCCGCTTTTTATGGGGCGGGCCTGGAAACCCGCCCC
>NZ_DAISHJ010000110.1:0-17628 GCF_036822615.1 Aggregatilinea sp.
CGTGCGCAGCCCGCCGCCGAACTGCACCGGCAGCCCGACCTGCGCCACCGCGCGCAGCGTATCCAGCGCCAGCTCGGCCTCGCCCAGCGTGCCGTCCAGGTTGACCACGTGCAGCCACGATGCGCCCGCCGCTTTCCAGCGTTCGGCCATCGCCACCGGATCGTCGCCGTGCACGGTTTCCTGCGCGGGATCGCCGTGGAACAGCCGCACCACGCGGCCCCGCCGCACGTCAATCGCGGGATAAACGATCATGAGGCCATCTCCACGAAGTTCTTCAAGATGCGCAGCCCGGTCGCCTGGCTCTTTTCGGGGTGCGGCTGGATGCCGTACAACGTGCCGCGCCCGACCACCGACGCGTACTCGATGCCGTAGTCGGTCGTCGCCAGCACGTCCGCCGGATCGCCCGCCTCGACGTAATAGGAGTGCACGAAGTATGCGTAGCTGCCGTCCTGCACGCCCGCCAGCAGCGGCGTCTCCTGCCGCGCGTGGAGCTGGTTCCAGCCGATGTGCGGGACTTTCGGCCCGTTCACCGGGAAGCGTGTCACGCGGCCCGGCAGCAGACCCAGACCCTTATGGATGCCCATCTCGTCGCTGGACTCGAACAGGTACTGCATGCCCAGGCAGATGCCGATCAGCGGCACGCCTGCTTCGACCGCCGCGTGCAGCGGCTCCTCGAAGCCCGCCGCGCGCAGGGCGGCCATGCCCGCGCCAAACGCGCCGACGCCCGGCAGCACGATCTTTTCCGCGCCTTCCAACTGGTCCGGCGTGCTGGCTGTGACGACGTCCACGCCCAGATGCGTCAGGGCATTGCGAACACTGCGTAAATTTCCCGCGCCGTAATCGATGATGGCAATCATAGGGCTGCATCCTCCCGCCAACCGGTGACCATGACTCGCTGTTCAACCGTTTCCGGCGATCCGGTGTCGCCCCCGCGCAGCCGCACGAGCGTCTCCAGCGCCGCCGATCCGTCCATACCGTGCCGCACCAGCCAGCACCCGATCACGGTGCCGGTCCGGCCAATGCCGCCCATACAGTGCACGTACACCACGTGCCCCCCGGCCAGCGCGCCGTCGAGCACGTCAAGCGTGGCGGCCATCTGCGCCCGCGTGGGCACGCCCAGGTCGCGGATCGGCATGCGGTGATGCTGCACGCGCCGTCCCTCGGCTGCCGCGAGTGTCTGAGCGTCGAGCCGGTAATCGCGCAGCTCGCCCGCTTCGGTCAGGTCGAGAAAAAACGTCACGCCCGCCGCGATCACCGCACCCAGCCGTTCGAGCATCCGGCTTTGCGCCGCCGCCCCGGGATAGGGTCCGGCCAGCAGGCGGCCCGGCTGCACCCAATACGCGCCGCGCAGGGGAATCTCTGTTCTGTCTGCCATCACGCTCTTGCCTCTATCTTACCGCCCGTACCATGCCCGTGCATTAGTTAGTTTGCCCTGCCATGTGCGGTCGTAAAACGTTTCATGAGCATCGGATAAGAATGGCCTTTCACCCTTGACCCGCCCTGATGCGGGTGGTATAGTACTCCACGTTACACGCTGCGGGGTAGAGCAGTGGCAGCTCGTCGGGCTCATAACCCGGAGGTCGCAGGTTCGAATCCTGCCCCCGCTATACAATAAAGACCCCAGTCATCCGGCTGGGGTCTTTTTGCATCCCCAGCCCGGCCAATCCGCCCCTCCGCAGGGCGTGCGCCGCATAATTTTGAGAGACAATTGAACGAAATTTCACCATAAAGATCTTCTATTGACAAAATAGTGAAAGCCGTGTATCCTACTTGCTTGTAGTGGTGAAGGCTGTTTATAGTAACAAGTCATAATGATCCAGGCGTACCATTCTCACCTCCCCCGGATTTTTGTGTCTTAAGCACCTCCCTCCCTACAACCAAACACCTCTTTTAAACGGGAAGGAGTCTCCCAAATGTCTGAACAACGTGTAACAGGTACAGTCAAGTGGTTCAACGCTCAGAAGGGCTTCGGCTTCATCGAGCGCCAGGGTGGTCCGGACGTATTCGTTCACCACAGCTCGATCGTGGGCGAAGGCTACCGCGAGCTGAACGAGGGCGAAAGCGTCGAGTTCACCGTTACGCAGGGCCAGAAGGGTCCCCAGGCGAGCAACGTGGTCCGTAAGGGCAACTAACACGTCCGCTCCACTAAGCTAGACACTGAACGCCCTGTACCAGAAGGTACGGGGCGTTTCTTTTTGCCATGTGATCCGGGAGGTAGGGGACAGCGCGCGTTACAGCGTATGGATCCACTCCGTATGGAGCTGGTGATACAGCGCGTGCAGGTTGCGGCGGTGCAGGTCCTGCACCAGCCCGTTGAGCGGGATCCGGCTTTTTCCGCAGTCCTCGATGGTAAGGGCGTCCAGGTCATCGAGCGATCCCTGCTCGGAGACCACGCGCTCGACGAAGCGCCGGATGGTCGCCAGATATTCCAGGTCCGCGTCGATCTTCTCCTCCACCTCACCGCGCAGCACCACCTCGCCGTGCCCCTGCACGACGTTTTCGTATGCGCCGTTTTTTAGTGCGTTCAGGCTGGCGATGAAATCCTCGTAGCTGCCGTCCACGAAGTACGGCACGGGCATCAGCGTATCGGCGGCGAACAGCACGCGGTCCTCTTTCACCAGGCACACGATCGAGTCCGGGCTGTGCCCCGGCGAATGCCACATCTCGATCGTTTTGTTCCCCAGGTGAATGCTCATCGCGCCGGTATCGAACACCAGATTGGGCAGCACGAGCTGCACGTCGCGCAGTTCGGGCATATTCTGCTGCGCCTGAGTCAGCCCTTCCAGGCCGCGCGTTGCCAGCAGTTCGTAGCACTTGGCATGGCTGACGACTTCCGCGTTCTCGAAGAAGCAGGTCCCATAGGTGTGATCGGCGTGATAGTGCGTGTTAATGACGTAACGCACCGGGCAGTTCAGCCGGGTTTCGAGGAATGACTTGATCGCGCGGGCTTCTTCGGGAAAGACCAGCGTATCGATCAGAATTGCGCCTTCGGATGTGATGACCGCGCCTGCGGTGACCTGGGCATAGAGTTCGCTGGTGAACACATAGATGTCATCTGCGACACGTTCTCGCTGCATAGCTGGCGCTACCCTGATGATTTGGCCCTAAAGTATTGAGCAGGCCCGAAGTATAGCGATTTGCGAAACCAGAATCAAGAAAGCAGCGGATCTGAGGGGAAACGATGGCATTTTGGGCGCTCTGGAACCGGCGCTGGCCCCCTGCCGGATGGCGTGATGCGAGGGCCAGCAGCCGGACGATGTGCGCGTTTATTACGCCGGTTCGAACGCACGCTCAGCGGCGGCGCGGATGATGGCCGACAGCGTGGGATCCATCACCGGCAGCGCTTCGTCGGACGTGTCGTCGGCGGGCGTCATACTGCCCAGCGGCAGACCGCGCCCGGCTTCCATGAACGCCTGAATGTTCACCAGCGGCGTTTCCGGCGGCAGGTCGCAGCCGGTGCTGAGGATGAAGTTGGGGAACGGCTGCATGCTCTCGACCAGTTCGCGCGTGGTGTCGTAGACGCCTTCGGGCGACTCGTCCACCATCACCGCCGTGGGATTGATGTTGCCGATCAGTACCACGTCCGAGGGCACGGACTTGGCGACCTCGGGGAAGTTCACCAGCGAGTCGAGGCTGAGGCCCTGCGCGCCCGTGGCGACCATTTCTTTCATCAGGTGCGTCGTGTTGCCGCAGATGTGCAGCACCGGCAGCACGTCTGCGTGATCGATCTGCTCGATGATCTGCTTGGTGTAGTTCCCCGAAAATTCGCGGTACTGGCGCGGGGAAAGCATCACGCCGCTCGGCTCCAGAATGGCGATGGTGTCCGCGCCCGCGGCGGCCAGTGCCTTCGCGTAGCGGTTGATCACGAGCGTCGCCAGGTTCAGCGCTTCGTGCAGCAGGTCGGGATCGTCCAGCGTCGCCATCGCCGCGTTGGTCGCGCCCATCATCAGACCCGCCAGCGTATACGGCCCGATCACGTAGCCGCCGCGCATGGTGTTCAGGTGGCGCGCCATCAGGCGCATGGTCTCGATGTAGACGCGCGCCCGCCCGTCGGTCAGCACGTCGATCATGTAGAACTGCTGCAAGTCGTGCGACGTGCGCACCATCGGATATTCCACGCTTGGTGATTCATCGAGCGGGAAGCGCACCGGCAGGCCCAGCGCGTTCGCCTCGACCGACAGGTCCATGAAGATGAACAGGCCGTCGGGCTGGAAGCGCCGCGACAGCTCGAACAGGGTCCAGAACTGTACGCCCCAGTTAAATTCATTTTGTTTCAGCGACGAGTGGTTGATCTTGATGCCGGGGAACCCCATCAGCGGAACGACCAGCGGACCTTCGTGCTCACGTGCAATCTGCGCTAAAGAGAGTGGACGGGACATAGGGAAAGGTCTATTCCTTCATACAGGTAAGCAGCCAACGAGACGAGACGATCCGTATATTCGACTATGTTACCGATATCATTGTAGTCATTTCCCCGGTTCAAATCGGCGCACGAAAGTCACTATATTCACGTGCAATCCTACGTGATACGCGCGGACATGGCGGCTGAAGGGAAACGAAAAGCGCCCTGTTCGATTGAACAGGGCGCTCGATAATACCTCCCGCTATGCCGTGTGCCGCTACGTTTTGAACCTGCTTTCGCAGGTGGGTCACCGGTCTGGCATGTCGGCTTTGGAGCGAATCCTAATGCGTCTTTGCCAATACTTGGGTGCCCATAGTTTGGGTGTTGGCTCAAAACACTGTGCGGATCACGGGCACAGCAGGTTGATACCCGTTATACCACGCTTGGATACCCGTGTAAAGGATAAAATGAGTAAGGGGATGTAAAAATTTTCTAAACTTTTGGTCGGCGCTAGAATGGCTGTTTTCCGGGCTTTGACGGCCCGGCTGACTCTCAAAAACTGCGTTTAAAGAAGGGATTTTATGGAAAACCAGATTCGTATCGATGCTTTGCTGCCCTCCGAAATGGCCCAGCGTGCCGAGACGATCGGCGCGGCCAAAGCCGTCATGAACGCGGCGACGATGTTCGCGCTGGCGGTGTTGGCCGGGGCGTTCATCAGCCTGGGGGCGCTGTTCGCCACGACGATTTCCGCCGGAGCATCCGGTGTGGTGCCGTTTGGCCTCGTTAAGCTGCTGATGGGGCTGGTGTTCTGCCTCGGCCTGATCCTGGTCGTGGTGGGCGGTGCGGAGCTGTTCACGGGCAATAACCTGATCGTGATGGCGTGGGCCAGCGGCAAGGTCTCCACGCGTGCGCTGCTGCGCAACTGGGCCATCGTCTACGCGGGCAACTTCGCCGGGTCGATCGGCACGGCAGTGCTGGTGCTGCTCAGCAAACAGTACACGTTCGGCGGCGGGGCGGTCGGCAAGACGGCCCTGAGCATCGCCACGGCCAAAGTCCAGTACGGCTTTGTGCAGGCGATCGCGCTCGGCATCCTGTGCAACGGGCTGGTGTGCCTCGCCGTGTGGCTGACCTACAGCGCGCGCAGCACCACCGACAAGATCCTGGCGATCATTTTCCCGATCACGGCTTTCGTCGCGGCGGGCTTCGAGCACAGCGTCGCCAACATGTACTTTATCCCGATGGGCCTGTTCATCAAGAAGTTCGACGCGACCTGGGCGGCGGCCAGTGGCGTGGACCTGTCTTCGCTGACCTGGGAGCACTTCCTGGTCAATAACCTGCTGCCGGTGACCATCGGCAACATCATCGGCGGCACGGTGCTCGTCGCGCTGATCTACTGGTTCGTCTACCTGCGCGATCACCGCGCCTGAACGGATAACGACTATGGCCTGCGACCTGCACCTGGAACTGCTCTACAACGTCTCGCGTAAGACGCGCGAAGGCTTGCGCGAGGCCGGGATCACGTCACTGGCGCAGATCGCGGCCCTGAGCATCGAGGATCTTCAGCGCGTCAAGGGGATCGGCAAGGTCACTGCGCCGATGATCCGCGCCAACGCGCAGGCGTGGCTGGCAAGCCAGCCGGTGTGGTACAACCCGCTGCCGGATGTCTGCGATCAATGCGGCTGGATGTTCGACCTTGAAACGCTTCAGGACGGCACGCCGTGGTGTATGGGTTGGTGCGACGAGCACGGCAACACGCAGATCGCGCTGGTCGCGCCCGTCGAGGAGCCGCAGACGGTGACTCTGCTCGACGGCCAGCAGGCGACGCTCGCGCCGGACAGCGACAGCGTGTGGACCGTCTTCGCGGAGTCCGCCGCCATGCGCCCCGGCCCGATCTACCACTGGACCGGGTACGACTCGGCCATCATGCGCGCCACCGCGCCCCAGGACGTGATCGACCGCCTCCATGCGCGTTTGCACGACCTGCACGGCACGGTCAAGCGCAGCGTGAGCTTCCCGCTCGGCAGCACGTCGATCAAGGTGGTGGCGGCCTATTTGGGCTATCCGTGGCCGGGTTACAACGACTGGTTCGCGGCCTTTCTGGATTACCGCGAGTGGTTGTATACCGGCAGTCCCGAGGCGCTCACGCGCGCCTGCATGTACCAGCGCGCCGACGTCGAATCGATGGCGTGGGTCTGGCGCTGGATGGTGCAGGACGGCGGCCTGCGGTAACCGGGTCTCCGTCGAATCCTCACCCCCGACCTCTCTCGCAGGTTTTGTGGGGGCGGGTTTCTAACCCGCCCTGCCTTTATAAATCCCCTGATGATCTGCGGTACGCTCCTGCATATTTTTCGCGGCGCACAGGCGAAAAACGGGCGGAGCAAGCCCCGCCCCTACGGATCTCGCTTGATCGTGCTTGTCTCCCCTCTCCAGCCCAGATTGGAGAGGGGCCGGGGGTGAGGTCTGCCCAAAATGCACGATTCACCCGTTTGTCACGTCGAGATCGCTGCCGTCTGCATCACCAGCCGCCCCTCTTCCAGCGCCCACACCTCACCCCCAAAGCGTTCGATGAAGCGCCGGTCGTGCGACGCGGCGATCACCGGGCCGGGGAAGGCGCGCAGGGCGTCTTCCAGCGCTTCCAGCACGTCGAAGCTGACCGTGTTGGTCGGCTCGTCGAGCAGCAGTAGGTTGGCGCGCGCCGCGATCAGCCGCGCGATCTGGAGCTTGCGCTGCTGCCCGCTGCTCAGCGCCCGGACCGACTGGCGCAGCTCCTCGTAGCGGAACAGCCCCGAGGCCAGCAGATCGGTGATGGCGTGCTGCTCCTCGCCGGGCATCCCGTCGCGGTAGACGTCCAGCACGCTGCGATCCGTCTCCGCAAACGGCTGGCCCTGGTCCAGGTAGCCCACACGCACCTGTGGATTGACCGTGACACTGCCCTCGTCGGGCCTGTCGAGCCCGGCCAGCAGCCGCAGCAGGGTTGTTTTACCCGCGCCGTTCGGCCCGGTGAGCACGATCCGGCTGCGCGGACCGAACGTAAACGTCACGTCGCGCAGGACCCAGCGCGCCCCAAAGCGCCGTCCCAATCCCGACGCGGCCAGCGGCCAGTGACTTTTCAGATCCTGCGGGTCGAAGTCCGGGTCGAAGCGCAGCGGCTCCGGCGGCTCCGGGACCGGGTTTTCCTCGATGCGCCGCAGCTTTTCCTCCGCGCTGTTCAGCCGCCGCGCCACCGTGATCTGCACGCGCGTCTTCTTGTGATAGCGCAGGAACTTGTCGCCGTCCATGGGGCGGTTGTGGCCCACGCTGCGCGCGGTCGTGTTCATTTCCAGTCGCAGCGCGCGGATTTCGTCCTGCTGACGGGCATAGTCTTCTTCCCACTTGCGGCGGGCCTGCGCCTTCGCGTGCAGATAGGCGTCGTAGTCGCCGGTATAGCGTACGGCGGCGTGCGTGTGCTCGTCGATCTCCACGATGACGTTCACCGTGCGGTTCAGGAACGCGCGGTCGTGCGAGACGACCAGCAGCGCCCCGCGCCACGCGGCCAGCGTGTCTTCCAGCCACGTCAGCGCGGCCAGATCCAGGTGATTGGTTGGCTCGTCGAGCATCAGCAGGTCGGGCGCTTGCAGCAGCAGCACCGCCAGCCCCAGCCGCGATCGCTCCCCGCCCGACAGGCTGCCGACCGTGCGCGTGGGCGGCAGGTGATCCAGCCCCAGGCCGTGCAGCACGCGCTCCTGGCGGTGATCGAGGTCGTAGCCGCCCTGCCGCTCGAAGAGGTCCAGCGCCTCGCCGTAGGCCGCCATCACGTCGTCCAGATCGGCGTCCGTCGCCATGCGCGCTTCCAGCTCGCGCAGGTGCGCTTCCAGCGCGCGCAGATCGCCCAGGGCGGCGTCCAGCAGGGCCGCGATCGTCTGGTCGCCGGGGGCGTCCAGCGTTTGGGGCAGGTAGCCCAGCCGCACGCCGGAAGCCAGCGACACGCTGCCGCCGTCCGGCTCGATCGCGCCCGCCGCGATCTTGCCCCGCCTGCGCCATATAGGCCGATACCTGCGTGAGCAGCGTCGATTTGCCGACGCCGTTCGCGCCGACCAGCCCGACGCGCTGCCCGCCGTCCAGCCCCAGCGAGACGTCGTTCAACACCTGGTGGTCGCCGTAGAATTTCGAAAGGTGATCGAGGGTCAATAACATAGAGCGCCTCTTTGTTCCGCTTGTCGTCGAATGAGAAAGATCGAAGGCGGCGCGGCGCTTCTGCCAGGAAAGCAAAAACGCCACCAGAGACAACTCTGCGTGGCGCATGACGGCACAGTCTATGTGTGGGGCGCAGCCTGACAGGCCGCGAGATGGCGCGCAGCAACAGAGCAGTCTCTAAGGACTAGCGATTGTTACTGCGAGACTCCATCATGACCCCTTCTGATTCGTGGACGAAGACCCGGGGGACGCCTGCCGTTGTGCGGCACACATCCGCCAAAGCCGCCCGTAGTGTACGACGACTCGCGCGGCGCTGTCAAGAGTCGGCGTGCGTGGAATATGTTTTAAGTTAATATCTGTTCTATTTATAAAGAAAAATTGGTCTGTATTTATCTTTCATTGTGGTTGTCATATTCAGCGGCTTTCAACGGTATTAGATCGTAGGCTCCCCTATTTTGACCTCGCTGAGCGAGGAATACATCAACCCATTAGGAGGACATATGAGAAAAAAGCTGCTGGTTTCCGTCGCTGTTGTCGCACTGCTGCTGCTGGCCGTCGCTTCTGCGGGGGCCGTGACCTGGGGTGAACCCGATCAAGGCGCGCATCCGTACGTGGGTACGCTGTTGTTCCAGCAAGGAGGCGGTCTGTACAGCTGCTCTGGCACGCTGCTGTCCCCGACCGTCATGGTAACGGCAGGCCACTGTACGGAAGAGGGCGGTGTCCCGAACACCATGACCTACGTGCGTTTTGAAGAGGATGCACTGACCGGAATCGACAACTACCGCGACGCGAACGGCGTGCTTGATCTGGGCGCGTGGCTCGCCAACGATTGGATCGCCGCCACGGCCATCCCCCATTCGAACTATGACGACTTCAACCAGTTCCCGGCCACCTACGACGTGGGGATCGTGATCCTGTCCGAGCCGGTGTATCCCGGCACGTACGCCCAACTGCCCGAGCTCGGCTTCCTGGAGACACTGACCAAAGGCCAGGGCCAGAAGAACGACCAGTTCACGGTCGTGGGCTATGGCATGCAGGGCTACATCAAGCCGTTCGAGATGGATATCTGGGCGCGCTACAAGGGCACGGTGTCGCTGGTCGAGCTGAACAGCACCTTCGCGGGCGGTCACAGCGCGAAGTTCACCAACAACCCCGGTCACGGCAACGGCTCCGGCGGCTCGTGCTTCGGCGATTCGGGCGGTCCGGTCTTTTACGGCACTACGAACGTGATCACGGCGGTGGTGTCGTGGGGCAACTCACCTTGCATCGGCATGGATTACCAGTTCCGCCTGGACACGGCGATCGCACAGGACTTCATCCGGCCTTACCTGGGCTAATGCTGCGGCATTGAGCCAGGGTCTCACAGAAGACTCAAAACGCCGCTGAAAAGCGGCGTTTTTTCTCCCGTCATCCGGCGCTGCCGTTGATACTGACCGCCGAATAAATATGGCCCAGAAAGCTGCTGGGGACCGTGTGCAGCCGCCGCGTCGCGGTGAAGCTGTTCTGCGCCGCCAGCCGCTCCCAGCCTGGATAGCTCAACGGGTAGGGCACCCAGCGGTTCCCGTGGTCGGTGCCGTACTCCACGAGGATCAATCGCCCCTCGTCTTTCAGATAGCGCCGCAGCAGTTGGAGCACGGGATCTTTGTGGCGCACGAAATGCAGCGCGTTCGCCATGACGATGCCGTCCAGCGGCGGCAGATCCAGCCGTTCGGTGAAGTCCGCAGCTTGATACTGCACCGTGGCGCTCGGGAAGCGCGCCTGCATCGCGCGCCGCTGGGCTTGCAGTGCGCCCGCATCCCGGTCGATGGAATAGATCTGCCCTGCGGTGCCGAGCAAATCCGCTAACGCCAGCGTGAACGCGCCGGACCCGGAACCAAAATCGGCCCACACGCCGCCGGGCGCATCGATGCCGTCGCGGAGCAGTTGAACGTGGTCGGCGTGATTCATCGGTGAAGGCTCCCGTGGCCGCTGCTGCGTTATTCCGATCCCGAGCGGTACACCGATCGTACAACATCAGCGCGCAAAATGATCCCGCTCCTGTTTTCTGCACGGAGAATCAAAAAACGCCGCTTGAAGCGACGTTTTTTGTGAGCGGGCGACGAGATTCGAACTCGTGACCTTCTCCTTGGCAAGGAGACGTTCTACCACTGAACCACGCCCGCGTGGTTACTCAATGCCCAAAGTATAGCCCACCGGATCGGATTTGACAAGGGTAGAATCTGCGAAAGAATCAGCGTCATCGCCCTCGATTGCGCGCCCACATACCGCCAGGGCGCAGAGAGTCACAGGAGGACGTCATGACCCCATCGAACGCCGGGCCGCGTGGCATCGCGGAAGAAACGGTCCAGGCCAAAACCGGCAAATCGACGCAGGAGTGGACTGCGCTGCTGGACGCCTGGGGCGCGGCAGAGAAAGGCCACACCGCCACCGCCCGTTACCTGGAGCAGCACGGCGTCAGCGCGTGGTGGGCGCAGTCCGTCACGGTGCGCTACGAATATGCGCGCGGCCTGCGCCAGGAAGTTGCCATGCCACCGGAACTCAGCGATGTGCTGGCGCAGCACCCGACGGCGCAGGCGGCCTTCGACCGCCTCTCGCCCTCGCACCAGCGCGAGCACATCAAATATGTCGTGGAAGCCAAAAAACCGGAGACGCGCATCCGCCGGGCAGAGAAGACGATCCAGCAGCTTATTCAGGAGTAAGCGGCGCTAGTGCTCCCCGGCGTCGAGTAGCCGGTCCGCGCCCGGCAGTTTATCCGCCAGCTGCGACGGCTTGTGGATCAGGATCGGCAGGTGCTGCGGGCAGATCCAGTACACGCGGTCCTGGTAGCGCAGTTCGATCAGGGGCACCGCGTGGCTGTCCTGCTCGCAGACGAGGCAGCGCGGAACATCGCTAAGATTGGTCATGGAGGGTCCTTTCTGGGATGGGTCTACGTTGACCACCCTATCTTACCGTTCCGGCCTGTGGTACAACAACTGCATCGAGCCATGTATAAGGACAGGTGTGACCCGTGACCGAAACCGTCGAACGCTTCTGGCAGCGCTATCTGGCAACCCTGCCGCCCGATCACCCGCATCGCGCGGCGGCATATACCGCGTGGGCTTTTGGCGACGGCCCCGCGTTGGCCGACGAGCTGGCGGCGCTGGTCTGCCAGGGGATCAAAACCGGCACGGCGGGCCTGCTGTGGGAATATGAGTTCGACGGCGATCCGATCCCGCAGCCGGGCGAGCTTAACGTGATCCTCGACGGAAGCGAGACGCCGGTCGCCCTCACGGAAACGGTCAGCGTGGAAACCCTGCCGTTCAACGCCGTCGGCGCCGAGCACGCGTATTCTGAAGGTGAGGGCGACCGCTCCCTGGCCGATTGGCGCGACGGGCACTGGCGCTTTTTCGTGCGAAGCTGCACGCGGATCGGGCGCACGCCGGACGAAACGATGCCTATCGTGTGCGAACGCTTCCGGCTGCTGTTCACGGCCTGATCGAAAAATCCCCGACACGATTTTTACGTCGCGCCGGGGATCTGTCGGGGCGCATAACGATACGCCCCCTACAATTTTTGTGCGGTTGTTTACACGTACTCCGCCAGCGGCTCCGTGCTGAACGTGAGCGCGTCGCCGTCCGGCGCAACGTCCACGTACACCGTTTCGCCCTCGCGCACGCGCCCTTCGAGGATCGCCAGCGCCAGCGTATCCTGCAAATCGCGCTGGATGGCGCGCTTGAGCGGACGCGCCCCGAACACCGGGTCGTAGCCCCGCTCGGCCAGATAATCTTTGGCCGCCTCGCTGAGCGCGATCCCGATGTGGCGGTCGGCCAGCAGCCGTTCCAGCCCGCGCATCTGGATGTCCACGATGCGCTTGATGTCGGCTTTCGTCAGGCTGTGGAACAGGATGATCTCGTCGATCCGGTTCAGGAATTCGGGCCGGAAGGTGCGGTCGAGTTGTTCCAGCACCGCGCGCCGGACGTCATCCTCATTGTGCGCGCTCATCTGCTTGATCAGGTCGCTGCCGACGTTGCTGGTCATGATGATCACGGTGTTCTTGAAGTCCACCGTGCGCCCCTGGCCGTCCGTCAAACGCCCGTCGTCCAGCACCTGCAAGAACAGGTTGAACACTTCCGGGTGCGCCTTTTCGATCTCGTCGAACAGCACCACCGCATACGGGCGGCGGCGGACCGCTTCGGTCAGTTGGCCGCCTTCCTCGTAGCCCACGTAGCCGGGCGGCGCGCCAACCAGACGGCTGACCGTATGCCGCTCCTGGTACTCGCTCATGTCGATGCGCACCATCGCGTCCTGGTCGTCGAACAGGAACTCGGCCAGCGCGCGCGCCAGTTCCGTCTTACCGACACCGGTCGGCCCCAGGAACAGGAACGACCCCATCGGGCGGTTCGGATCTTGCAGTCCGGCGCGGCTGCGGCGCACCGCGTTCGCCACAGCGCGGATCGCGTCGTCCTGGCCGATCACGCGCTGGTGCAGGCGGTCTTCCATCTTCAGCAGCTTTTCGACTTCGCCTTCGATCAGCTTAGTGACCGGGATGCCCGTCCAGCGGCTGACGACCGCCGCCACTTCGTCGGCGTCCACTTCTTCCTTGAGCATCGCGCCGCCGTCTTCTTGCAGCGCGTTCAGGTGCTGCTCACTGTCGGCCAGCTTTTGTTCCAGCCGGGGCAGCTCGCCGTAGCGCAGGCGCGCCGCCGCTTCGAGATCGTTCTGGCGTTCGGCGCGCTCCAACTGCACGCGCACGTCGTCCAACTCGGATTTGGTCTCGCGGATGGCCTGGATCGCGCCCTTTTCCTGCTGCCAGCGCGCCTGCAGCGCGTTCGACTGCTCGCGCAGGTTGGCAAGCTGCTGTTCCAGGTCCTTCAGGCGATCCTTCGACGCTTTGTCGCGCTCCTTCTTGAGCGCCTCACGCTCGATTTCGAGCTGCATGATCTGGCGATCCACGTCGTCGAGCGCCTGCGGCTTGGAGTCGATTTCCATCTTCAGGCGCGACGCGGCCTCGTCGATCAGGTCGATGGCCTTGTCAGGCAGCTGGCGATCCGTGATGTAACGCGCGCTGAGCACGGCGGCGGCGATCACCGCGCCGTCCTGAATGCGCACGCCGTGATGCACTTCGTAGCGCTCCTTCAGACCGCGCAGAATGCTGATCGTATCCTCGATGCTCGGCTCGCCCACGAATACCGGCTGGAAGCGCCGTTCGAGCGCGGCGTCCTTTTCGATGTATTGGCGATATTCGTCCAGCGTGGTCGCGCCGATGGCGTGCAGCTCGCCGCGCGCCAGCATCGGCTTGAGCATGTTGCTGGCGTCCATCGAGCCTTCGGCCTTGCCCGCGCCGACGATGGTATGCAGCTCGTCCAGGAACAGGATGACCTGCCCGTCGCTGTCCGCGACTTCCTTCAGCACGGCCTTGAGCCGTTCCTCGAACTCGCCCCGGAACTTCGCGCCCGCGACGAGGCTGCCCATGTCCAGGGCGACGATGCGCTTGTCGCGCAGGCCTTCCGGCACGTCGCCATTGACGATGCGCTGCGCCAGCCCTTCCGCGATGGCGGTCTTGCCGACGCCCGCCTCACCGATCAGCACGGGGTTGTTTTTGGTACGGCGGCTGAGCACCTGCACCACGCGCCGGATTTCCTCGTCACGCCCGATCACGGGGTCGAGCTTGCCCTGCCGCGCCAGGGCGGTCAGGTCGCGCCCGTACTTTTCGAGCGACTGGTACGTGCCTTCGGGGTCCTGGCTGGTGACGCGCTGCCCACCGCGAATCTCCGACAGGGCGCGCAGCACCGTGTCGTGATCCGCCCCGTGGCGTTCCAGCAGGTCGCGCGTGCTCTTTTCCTGCGTCAGCGCCAGCAGGATGTGCTCGGTGCTGATGTAGTCGTCGTGCATCTTACCCGCGGCCTGTTCCGCGTCCCGCAGCACGCCGATCGACGCACGGCTGAAGTTCGACTGCGCGGCGCTGCCGTACACCTTCGGGCGGCTTTGCAGCAGGGCTTCCACGTCCGCGATCACGGCCTGGGGCCGCGCCCCGACCTTGCTGATCACCTGCGGCGCGACGCCGTCCGTCTGCTGGAGCAGGGCCAGCAGCAGGTGCGCGGGTTCGACCTCGCTGTGGTTATACGTTTCGGCCAGCCGCTGTGCGCTCTGCACCGCTTGCTGGGCTTTGGTGGTGAATTGATTCAGGTCCATAAGTTCCAATACTCCTGTTGTCGTGGGGTTCGGGGATCAGTGCTCAGGGATCGGCGTAAACGGCCTTTATCACTCTATACGTCGCTTCACCTGTGCCGTTGTGCCATCTCTTAAAACATCACGCGCCCTGCCGGTCACTGAAAACCGATCCTGATCGCTGTGTCGCTTTTTTACCCAGGTCAGTGTACCCCAGCGCCATAAGATCGGCGTCGGAGAAATGTAAGAGCTGTATTGTAGTTAGTGCGAAAGACATTTTACACCGCCGACAGCACCGCCAGCAGCCCGAACCCGGCCAGGATCGCGCCGGAAGCCCAGTTCACCCAGTGCAGGCGGCGCGGCGTGAACGACGCCCGCAGCAAGCTGACGCCGCCGCTCAGCAGCAGCCACCACGCCGCCGATCCTGCGAACACGCCCGCGACCAGTCCCAGCGCGGCCAGGGCGTCGCCGCCCGTCTCGCTGAGGCCCAGCCCAGCGAAGATCGCCACGAATGACAGGATCGTCGCGGGGTTGGTCAGCGTCAGCGCCACCGTGGACAGGTACGCGGCGCGCAGGCTCCCGCCGGAGGCAGCGATCGCGGCAGCTTCTTCGGCAGGATGCGCGCGCAGGGTCCGCACGCCCAGGTACAGCAGGAACGCGCCGCCGATCAGTTTGAGCGCCGTCTGCTGATCGACCAGAAAGCCGGACACCGCCGTCAGCCCGAACGCCGCGATGGAGCCGTACACCGCGTCGGCGGTCGCCGCCCCCAGCCCGGAGACCAGCCCGTGCGCGCGTCCGTCGGCCAGCGTGCGCCGGATGCACAGCACCCCAATCGGACCGACCGGGGCCGCAATCGAAAAGCCGATGATCAATCCTCGCAGAAACAGCATCTTGTCTTCGTCCTTGTGCGCGACGCAAAAAAAGCCCACCTTGCTGTCGCCGCTGCAAGGTGGGCTGAACGTGCTGGAAAGCTGAGGTTTACCGTCAGGACGTGCAGGCAGCAGGCGCTTCGTTATGGCGCTGCTGATTATTCACCATTCCGTTGGTCTGCATCGTGCGGATCATGTCACCCGGTCCTGAACGTACTCACCGCTTCATTGTAGGCGTGAAGGCCGTGCGGCGTCAATCGCGTTTGTGCAAAATAGAGAAACGTTTTTCGAGGGGCAGGGCACTGCCTTTCGTAGGGGCGGGGCTTGCCCCGCCCGTTGCGCGAAAAGCCGGGTAGGGCAAGCCCTACCCCTACGGTCATGGACTAAGCGATCCGTCTTGTACGTCTAGGTATCGTGTCGCAGCGCGCAAGCAGAGGAAGGGGGGCACTTGCGACAGATAGTAGATGCACCGTTGACGCGATTCCCTAATCCCCGATCCCTGATCTCTATTCCCTTTACCGCTCTCCGTTCGGCTGCTCGGCCAGAATCCGCGACAGCTCGCGCATCATCAGGCCGGTGCGCTCGTCGCGCAGCAGCGGCAGACGGCTGCGCGTGCGGTGCAGCTCGTTGAGGTCGATGGTGCACTCGACCAGCGCCTCGTCCAGGTAGGGCGCGTGCACCAAGAACTCCCCGTTCGGATCGGCCACCGTGCTGCCGCCCCAGAAGTTGAACCCGCCCTCGAAGCCGACGCGGTTGCAGTGCACGACGTAATTGGTGAACATGCTCGCGTAGGCCTGGTTGACCAGCTCGACCCAGCGCGCGCTGCCCAGCCGCTCCTGCTCGTCCAGGCCGCGCCCAGGACTGGCGCTGGCGAACAGCAGCAGGTCCGCGCCGTCCAGCCACAGCAAATACGGCGGTGACGCGTGCCAGAAGTCCTCGCAGATCAACATCCCGACGCGGCCAAAGCGCGTCTCGAACGCGCGCACCTCGTCGCCCCACGCGAAGAAGCGCCCCTCATCGAACATGGTATACGTCGGCAAATACACCTTGTGATGGACGTGCAGCGTCTTGCCTTCACTGAGGTACGCCTGCGAGATGTAGAAGCGGTGGCGGCGATCCTCCTCGACGAAGCCGACCACCAGATCGATGTTGGTGGCGCGGCTGGCGTCCAGCAGCGGCCCGAACATCGGATCGTCCGGCGTGGGATGCGCGGCCACCTCGGACACAAGGTCCTGCAGGTTGTAGCCGGTCAGCGACAGTTCGGGGAATACGAGCAGTTCGATGCCCTGCGCGGCGGCGTCTTCGATCGTGCGCAGGTGGTGGTCGAGATTAGCCTGGATGCTGCCCAGCCGGGGCGCAAATTGGGCGAGTCCGATGGAAACTTTCATAGCAGCGCGCCGGAAGGGGCGCGATCTCCTTTCGAGTGCGTGCGGAGGATCGCCGTGACACTCTGCGATTATACCGGTCCGTTTTATGACCTGCCGCCTGTGCCGTAATTTTTGCGGCTTTCTTTGCACCACTTTCTTTCGCGAAAGAAAGTGGTTACGCCTCTGGCTCTGTTGCCGCCTGCCGCCCGCGCAGCCACACCAGCCCGCCGGTGATTGTGCTGACCAGCAGTAAGCCGAGGTCGAAGATCTGATCGGCGCGGTGATCGAGCAGCATGGGCGTGGGATCGGCGCGGAAGAAGCCGAGGAAAAACAGCCCGATCCCCGTCAGCGCAAGGATCAGCCACAGGCGCAGGTCGGGCAGCCAGCCGCGCCACGTGATCAGCAGCACCAGCGCCAGCAGCACGAGGCCGAACGCGGCCCCCGCCCGCTGAACTTCCAGGCGCGGCGCGATGATGCCGTAAATGTCCGGCAGCTCGGCCACCATCCAGCCGGGGTAGTCGGCCAGGGTGCGCACCTCGTAGCCGTACGCGGTTCCCACGCGGCGGCACGCCAGCCACGCCGCGATCATCGCCAGTGGCCAGCCAATCGCGGCGGCATCCGTCCAGCGCGCGAACGGCACGCGCCGGATCTGCGCCGCCAGCCACGCGGCAGGCAGGCCCACCAGCAGCGCGCCGTGCGCCTGTAGCCGGCCGAAGCGCGAACGCTCCAT
>NZ_DAISHJ010000111.1:0-17585 GCF_036822615.1 Aggregatilinea sp.
CGTCTCCGGCTCGGCGGTCGGCGCGGCCTCCGGCGCTTCGGCGGCAGTTTCCGCCTCTGGCGCGGTGGGCGCAGCCGCTTCCGGCGTCACCTCAGGACCGGCTGTCGCGTCGTCGCGCGGCTCGTCAGGCCGGTCGTCGGACGCGGGTTCCGGGGCGCGCTGTTCGTCTTCGACGCCGTTCACATCCGCTCTCCTACTGTTCGGTTCGCTCGTTCATTAGATGGTTTAACAGCGAGTCAAGGCCAACGCCAAGCGCCAGCCCTGCCGCTAATCCGGCGGGCACGAACCCGATCGCTACGCCCAGCAGCACGCCGCCCACCGCCCCGGCCAGCGTTAGCGATCCGGTCGGCCACCGCCCCAGCGATAAGGATTCAGATGTGCGATCGGACATTTGAAAACACCTCACCCCCGCCCCTCCAACTTGATTGGAGAGGCGAGCAAAACCGTCTCAACGGGGTTTTGTAGGGGCGGGTTTGTAACCCGCCCTGCTTTTTGCCATCCCACCAGACGCGTACCGTAGGGGCGTATTGCGATACGCCCCTGCCAGATGAACCAGACCCTCCACCCCTGCGACTCTATGCCTGTCTCCCCTCTCCAACTTGATTGGAGAGAGGGGCCGGGGGTGAGGTCTGCCTTTGCCTTTGCTTTTAGCTCTCGGCTGCCCGCTAATCGCTAACGGCTGCCCTTTACAGCGGGATGTTGCCGTGCTTCTTCGGCGGATTGCTGTCGCGCTTGTTTTGCAGCATTTCCAGCGCATTGATCAGGCGCGGGCGCGTCTCCGACGGCATGATCACGTCGTCGATGAAGCCGCGCGCCGCCGCCACGTACGGATTGGCGAACTTCTCGCGGTACTCCTGCACCAGTTCCGCCTTGCGCGTCACCGGATCGTCGGCTTCGGACAGCTCGCGGCGGAAGATGATATTCACCGCGCCGTCCGGCCCCATCACCGCGATCTCCGCGGTCGGCCACGCGAGATTCAGGTCGCTGCGGATGTGCTTGCTGTTCATGACGCAGTACGCGCCGCCGTAGGCTTTGCGCGTCACGATCGTGATCTTGGGCACGGTCGCTTCGCAGTAGGCGTAAAGCAGCTTCGCGCCGGAGCGGATGATCCCGCCGTGCTCCTGCGCCATGCCGGGCATGAAGCCGGGCACGTCCTCGAAGGTCAGCACCGGGATGTTGAACGAGTCGCAGAAGCGGATGAAGCGCGCGGCCTTTTCGCTGGCGTCGATGTCCAGCACGCCCGCCAGCACCGCCGGTTGGTTGGCGACGATGCCGACGCTGTGCCCGCCCAGCCGCGCGAAGCCCACCACCACGTTCTGCGCGAAGTGCTCGTGGATCTCGAAGAAGCGGCCCTCGTCCATAATGAGCTTAATCAGTTCTTTGACGTCGTAAGGCTTGCTGGGATCGTCCGGCACGAGGTCGTTCAGGGCCTGTTCCGTGCGCAGCGGATCGTCCAGGGGCGGCTCGAAGGGCGGATCTTCCATGTTGTTCTGCGGAATATAGCCGAGCAGCTCGCGCGTGAGGAACAGCGCGTCTTCCTCGGTGTTGGCCGCGACGTGACTCACGCCGCTGACCGCATTGTGCGTCATCGCGCCGCCGAGTTCCTCGAACGAGACGTCCTCGTGCGTCACCGCGCGCACCACGTCCGGCCCGGTCACGAACATATAAGAGGTGTCCTTGACCATAAAAATAAAATCGGTCAGCGCCGGGCTGTACACCGCGCCGCCCGCGCACGGCCCCATGATCAGGCTGAGCTGCGGGATCACGCCGCTGGCGAGCGTGTTGCGCAGGAAGATATCCGCGAACCCGCCCAGGCTGATCACGCCTTCCTGAATGCGCGCGCCGCCGGAGTCGTTCACACCGATCACGGGCGCGCCGTTTTTCATCGCCATGTCCATGATCTTGCAGATCTTTTCGGCATGCACCTCGCTCAGCGAGCCGCCCATAACTGTGAAGTCCTGCGAGTAGACGTAGACCAGCCGCCCATTGATCGTGCCCCAGCCGGTCACGACGCTGTCGCCCAGGTACTGGTTGTGCGGATCGTCCATGCCAAAGTTGCGCTCGCGGTGCACCACGAACGCGTCCATTTCACGGAAGCTGCCGGGATCGAGCAGCAGGTCCAACCGCTCGCGGGCAGTCAGTTTGCCGGACTTGTGCTGCTTGTCGATGCGGGACGGCCCACCGCCCTCCGCGCTGCGCAGACGCATCTCGTTCAACTTCTCGATGTGATTACCGTTCGTCATAGGGACCCTTCTCCAAACATCGGCTCCGGTTCGTCCGAGGGCGATGGCCTGAACGTGGCGCGAAACTGCCGTCCGCGCAGCACGACCCCGGCCAGAACCAGGAGCAAAACGGTGACGGCAGCCTGAAACCCGATACGCCCGCGTGCGAAGTCCGTGCGGGCATACACCACCATCCATAACACGCCAAACGCGCCGTAGTTGCTCAGCAGGATCAGGCTCCACCGCCGCGCCCACGGTCGGCAGCGGATCAATCCGGCAGCAAAGGCCAGCAGCAAGACGGCCCAAACGAGGGCCAGCGCGGCGCGCAGCAGCGGCGGGTAGGAGACGGCGAGCGCCCGGTAGTCGTCCGCACGGCGGACGTGATCGAGCGCGAGGGCGAGGTTATAGAGACCCAGCGCAGCCACAATCAGGCCGAATGTCCACAGGCTCCACGGCCTGCGGGCGGGGAGACGCAATAAATGTGACATAAATCAGCATTATAGCGTGAGGCCGCATGTGGAGCGAATTGGACCCCGTCTGTATAATACCCGCAGCCTATTTTACATAGCAAGGACATTACATTTTGGTCACTTCCGCACTCTGGCAGGATCATGATTCTGCGGCAGGCGGCAGCCGCACCACCCCGCGCCGCGATACCATCGCGCTCGTGGTGATTCTGCTGGTCGCTGCCATCGCGCGCCTGCACGATCTGGCGGGCATCACGGTGTACCTGTTCGACCAGGGTGAGCTTGTCGTCGCCGCGCAGAACATGGCGGCGGGCCAGGGCATCCCGTTGGAGGGCATCGCGTCCTCGGCAGGCGTGCCGAACTCGCCCGTAACCGTGTATACGCTGGCGCTGCCCGCCCTGTTCACCCACAACGTACAGGTCATCACGGCAATCATCGCGCTGTTCAACGTGATCGGCGTGGGGCTGCTGTGGGCGCTCGTGCGGCGCACGGTGGGGCCGACCGCCGCGGCGCTGGCCGGATTCGCGTACGCGCTGCACCCCTACGCCGTCACCTACAGCCGCTCGATCTGGGCGCAGGACTACCAGATCACGTTTATCCTGGCGGCGCTGCTGCTCGGCGTGATCGGCTTCATCGAGGGCAAACGCTGGGCGCAGGTGTTGTGCCTGCCCGTGCTGATCTGGGGCGTGCAGATTCACTATGCCGCCTGGACGATGACGCCCGTGGTCCTGGGGCTGTTGTGGTTGGGCCGCCGCACCGTCTCCTGGCGCGCGCTGATCGCCAGCGGTGTGATCGCGGTGCTGCTTCTGGTTCCGTTCGTGCTGGGCGCGTCGGAGTCGTCGGGCAGCTTTGAGAGCCGCACGGCGGACATGCGCGCGATCATCAAGTACGATCTACGGCTGCGCGGCGAAACGATCGATCGCGTAGTGGACGTGGCGACCGGGCGCGGCGTGGAATATCTGGCCGATCCCGCGCTGGCGGATCATGCCCTGCCTGCGCCGCTCGGCGTGTGGTACGCGCTGGGCGTGCTGATGATCGGCGGCTACGCGGCGGCATGGGCGATCCGCGCGTGGCGCCCGCTGGCGCTGCTGCTGACGCTGTGGATCGTGCCACCGGTCGCATTTTTCCTGCCCAACTGGACCGGGACCGGCATTTACACGCACTACTTTATCTACCTGATCCCGGCGTTCTGCCTGCTGCTGGCGCTTAGCGTGACGATGCTTCTGCGCGCCCTGCACGATCGCCGCATCGCGCAGGGGGTGGTCGTGAGCGCGGTCGGTCTGGCGGTGCTGTCGTGGGGCTGGTGGCAGATCAGCGTGCTGCGCGCCGCCGACACGCATTACACGCCAGACGGCCTGCCTACGCCGCTGCATTACCTGATGAACATCCGTGAGACGCTGCTGCCCTACGGCGACGTGCTGATCGTGGGCGGCGACAGCAAATCGAGCGGCTACGAGGTCTGGGACGGGCTGCTCTACGATACGGATCGCTGCGTGCGCGAGGTGGTGGCGACCGGCGGCGATCTGGCCGTCTTCCCCGCCAGGCCGTTCGCCGTGATCAGCCCGCCGACCGCCCCGCCCTCCGCACTGGACGCGCTTTACGGCCTGGGCACGGCGCGCGCGATCCCGCTGCGGCCCGGCGAAGGCGCGTACCTCGTGCAGACGTTCGACAGCGGGCTGATGTGGGCGGGCGTCCCGTTCGCGGATCTGGCTCCGGCGCGGTTCGGCAGCGGCGTGCAAATCACGGGCTACGCGTTCGACGGCGACACGATCTGGCTGCGCTGGGCGCTCCCGGCGGCGGACGACGATCAGGGCCACCTGCGCTTCTTCGTGCACCTGCTCGACGCGGACGGCAACCGGCTCGCGCAGCAGGACGTGGATTTCTGGCGCGGGCGGTACTGGTGCGCGGGCGATACGCTCGTGACGGGCATCGCGCTGCCGCAGCCCGCGGGGACGGTGACGCTGCGCGTGGGCCAGTACCGGCTGGACGAGGAGACCGGCGCGATTACCGGGATCGACGTGGTGGACGACGCCGAGCAGCCCCTCGCGCCCTGGGTAGATGTGGCGCTGGCGGGCTAAATGCGCTTCGCGCCGCGCGCATAAGAAGCTCTTTATCCGGTCCGTTTGGTTCATTGATGCGGGAGATGATGTCCTGCGTTTTGTGACAGCATATCCCCAGTGAAAGGCGGTTACGCTCATGCATGAACTGGATCAGGTCGTGTTGACGACCGACATTCCCGAACACGACCTCAAGGCGGGTGACATCGGTACGATCGTGCTGGTACACGGCGAGCACGAAGGCTACGAAATCGAGTTCGTGACGCTGGGCGGAAAAACAATCGCGGTCGTCACGGTGACAGCGTCGCAAGTCCGCCCCATTCGAGAGCAGGAGATCGCGCACGCGCGGCCAATCGCGGCGGTGTAGGCAATCGGCACCTCTGCAATTTAAACGCACACGGCTCGCCGGAACTCAACGGCGGGCCGTTTTTTTTACCCTGAGCAAACGATCAGATCAGTACAAGTACCTTGACCACCGAGAAAATAAAACAATTAGTTCACGTACTCTCTCAACTGTTTCGAGAAGAATATATCGCTGTACCAGTAGAACCTCGGAAGCATCAAGCCGTATCGCTGCCTCACGCAGTAAGAAAAGTTTACCGTCTTCAATAGCCTTGGCGGCGGCTTTTCCGGTTAGTAAATTCTCGGAATCTTTTACGGTCCGAATGCTTGTTACATACTCTTCCACCACTTGTTGTGCACCATGGATCATGGAAATTGATGCTGGATCTGTGAAACGCGCCAGTTGTTGGACAAGAGTGGGGAATTGACTGAGAACACCTTCGGGCGTTCGTGCCGTTATGAAAAACAAACCTTCTGGGTATTTATCACGCAGTCTCTGTTCAATACGTGGCCAAAGCTGGTCCACAATCATAATATCGGCAGTAGTCTTGGCAACACTCCCAGGGAAATCGCCCCGCTCCAAGTGAATGAGAACATCTTCGAAATCACTATGTTGATATAAGTACTCCCACGACCATTTGGATTCCCCTAGAATCAGGTACGTCAAGCGTTGGAAACCATGTTCCTCATCTTTGATAAAGTCAGCAAAGGTATACTTATCTTCAAGTTCTTTGTCACAATGCTGATCGAAAATCCGAACAGGGATGATTTTACAATTGTGCTCCTCCGCAATCCTCAATTCACGCCGACACCAACCGTCGTCTAGTAGTGAACAGGGCGTCATCACAAACACAAAATATTCGCGTGAACTGATCTCCTGCACCAATAAGTCCCAAAATGGTCCTGCTTGCAAACGTTTGTCCCAGAAAACGTCAGCATACGCGCTTAATGAAATGGCCCAGTGAGACACCCACTCCGTAGCGTCTTTATGGGCGTAACTGATAAAAACGGTTGGCCTGTCCATCTTCCCCTCCCCACATTTACCATGTGCCCCCATTATAGAATCAAAACCGCCCCGACTCTCGCCGGGGCGTCGCATATACATTTGGCTTGTGCTAACCGCTATCCGTTCTCCGCTCTCCGCTAGATCGTCACCGACGGGCGGTATTCCCCGAACACGCCGCGCAGCACGTGCCCGATCTCGCCCAGCGTGACGTCGTGCTCCACGCACGTCACGAACAGCGGCAGCAGGTTGTCGGTGCCCTTCGCGGCGGTGTCGAGCTGGCCCAGCAGCTCCGCGACCTTGGCGTTGTCGCGCGAGGCACGCAGATCCGCGAGCTTGGCGCGCTGACCCTGCTCCACGGCAGGATCGACGCGCAGGATCTCGCGGTGAGCGTCGGCATTCTGGGCGGTGGTGAACTTGTTCACGCCCACCACGATCTGCTCGCCCGACTCGACCGCGCACTGGTACGCGTACGCCGCGTCGTTGATCTCGCCCTGGATGAACCCGGCCTCGATCGCCGCCAGCGCCCCGCCCATCGCGTCGATGCGCTCGATGTATTCCGCCGCGCGCCGCTCGATCTCGTCGGTCAGGTGCTCGACCACGTAGCTACCCGCGAACGGATCGATCGTGTCCGCCGCGCCGGATTCGTAGGCGATGATCTGCTGCGTCCTCAGCGCGATCTGCACCGCCGATTCGGTCGGCAGGGCGAGCGCCTCGTCCATGCTGTTGGTGTGCAGCGACTGCGTGCCGCCCAGCACCGCCGCCAGCGCCTGAAGCGTCACGCGCACGATGTTATTTTCCGGCTGCTGCGCGGTGAGCGTGCTGCCGCCGGTCTGCGTGTGGAACTTGAGCGACCAGCTCTTGGGCGACTTGGCCCCGAAACGCTCGCGCATGATGTGCGCCCACAAACGCCGCGCCGCGCGGAACTTGGCGACTTCTTCGAGGAAGTTGTTGTGCGCGTTGAAGAAGAAGCTGAGCTGCGGCGCGAACTCGTCCACGTCTAGCCCGGCGTCGATGGCCGCCTGCACGTACGCGATGCCGTCCGCCAGCGTGAACGCGACTTCCTGCACGGCGGTACTGCCTGCCTCGCGGATGTGGTAGCCGCTGATGCTGATCGTGTTCCAGTGCGGCACTTCCTGCGCGCAGAACGCGAACAGGTCCGTGATCAGCCGCATTGACGGCGCGGGCGGGAAGATATACGTGCCGCGCGCAATGTATTCTTTGAGGATGTCGTTCTGCACCGTGCCGCGCAGCTGCTTCGATTCGACGCCCTGCTTTTTACCCACGGCGATGTACATCGCCAGCAGGATCGCGGCGGGCGCGTTGATGGTCATGCTGGTCGAAACTTTATCCAGCGGGATGCCTTCGAACAGGCGCTCCATGTCGCGCAGGGACGAGATGCTCACGCCGACCTTGCCGACCTCACCCAGCGACATCGGATCGTCGGCATCGTAGCCGATCTGCGTCGGCAGGTCGAAGGCAACGCTCAGCCCCGTCTGCCCCGCGCTGAGCAGGTAGCGGTAGCGCGCGTTCGATTCCTCGGCGCTGGCGTATCCGGCGTACTGGCGCATGGTCCAGAAGCGGCCCCGGTACATGGTCGGCTGCACGCCGCGCGTGAACGGGTATTCGCCGGGAAAACCGAGCTTCTGCATGTAGTCGTCCGCGTCGCATACGTCCGGCACGTACACCCGGTCCAGCGGAATGTTGGACGACGTAGAAAATTCCGGCTGGCGTTCGGGGAAGCGGGAAATCGTCTTATTGACAGACTTTTCTTCCCACTGTTGTTTCAACTGGTTCAGATCATCGCTCATGGGACTCTCGCTCGTGATCACTTGATGGGCCGTGTGCACAAAAAAGCCTGCATCACCCTACTATACCCGATGCAGGCGCTGCTATCAGTTATAACCCTCACCCATTCGAGCGTTACGGATCACACCCGGCGCGAGGGGTATGGCGTGTCAAGCTGCGGAATGATTGTCCGGGAGAAGTCCGTCACAGTACAATGAAGGCGCTTACGCTGCGCCCGTATCACCTGGCTTGAGACGATCCTCAAAACACACCGCCGCCCCACCGACGAGTAAAGCCAGGGTGTGCCCAGACCCACGAAAGAACCGGTCCATGAAGACTCAAGCTGAAGGCTCACCCGCCAACAATGCCCTCCGCCTCGGATTTTATACGTCTATCCTTACCGCGATTCTCACCGCGATCACCTTTGGCATCGCCGTCTTAACGCCGCCGATATCCGGCCCAAACTGCCGTGAAGGCTGCGTCGAGTACCCGTATCTGGATATCGCCTCGCGCTTTCCCAGGGACTACATCTGGATGGTTCCGGCGATTGTGTTGGTGTTACTGTTCGTGGTGCTCATGGTCTGCATCCACTACTACGCCCCCCAGGAAGCGAAGGTATTCAGCCACATCGGGCTGGCTTTTGCCCTTATTTCGGCGCTGCTGCTCGTCGGAGATTACTTCGTGCAGGTGTCGGTGATCCAGCCCAGCCTCGAAAACGGCGAAACCGACGGAATCGCGCTGTTAAGCCAGTACAACCCGCACGGCCTCTTCATCGCGCTTGAAGATATCGGCTATTTGATGATGAGCGCCGCGCTGTTATGTGTCGTGCCGGTGTTTTCGGGGCGCAACCGGGTGGAAAGCGCGCTGCGCTGGATCTTCATCGCCAACTTTGCCCTGGCGATTCTCGCGCTCGTGGGGCTGTCGATCCAGTACGGGGTTAATCGTGAGTACCGGTTCGAGGTGATCGTCATCTCGCTTGACTGGATCGTGTTGATCGTGGCAGGCAGCCTGTTGGGTGTGGTGTTCAAACGTGCGATGAGCGCGCCCGATCCTGCCGCCGCGCCGGGTTGATCGCGTCGCAGTAACGCCGCTCACCTGCCCGACATGCCTCGGCGCGCGTCCAGCTCGTCCTCCACGATGTAAGCCGTGTTGCAGATCTTGCAGTGGATCACGTCGCCAGGCAGATTTTGGCCGCGCGGCTTGCAGCCGTCCACGGTGCAGTCCCACACGTACGCGCCGCACACCAAGCACCCCCGCAGCAGGTCCGCCGAACTCCGGATCAGGATCACCTCGCCCATGCCGCACCTCGTCTCAACTTCAAACCGGGTTGTATCTTCTGGCTATTCCCAAATCAATGCTTTCATAACAATATATGAAGGTGCCCCTGATTTTTATTTGGATAATACAGTAATCGAACCAGACTCGATCTCATGGAGCCCCAGATGTCCTACCACATTACCACATTCCCAAACGAACCTATCATCCTGCTCAGCGTCTCAGAAGACTACGACATCCAGCGAGATCTCACGTACTCGAATAAGGACGTCATCGCCCATCTCGAACGTGCTCCCGAACCCGTTTTTTACGTGAACGATCTCAGCAAGCTGGATCTGGATTTCGAGAGCCTCATGTACGCCGCCAACTACCTGTGCCTGGGCGAAACATCGACTTACAACCATCCCAAGGTACGCCAGGTCCTGTTTGTAGGAGGCAACGAGATGATGCTGATGGCCGCCGAAGGCATCCAGACGGAAACGTTCGGCAGCGTCAATGCGCGCGTTTTCGGCACCGTCGATGAAGCGTTGGCATATGCCTGCGCGCGGATCTAAATAGCCGGAATTATAGTCTCGTTTGTGTTTTCACTGCCGCAGGTACTCACACCGCGGCAGTTTTGTTTATGATTTGTCACAATTGCTTAACCTGTTCATAACAGCAATCGTTTATGCTAGAAGCCAAACACGACGTTTCCCCCCACTTATTCCCTTTACTCCAAACTCAAGTCGATGCGCCTGATGCACCATCTTGCACGTGGAGAATGATCATGACTTACCGCACGGAAAAGCTCCCTGACGAGCCTATCCTCATCACCCAGCCGTTCGAAGAGCACGACGCCGAAGTAGATGGCGGCTTCTACGCACAAAGCATTATTGCCGCGCTCGATGCGTTGAAGGAGCCAGTCGTCGTCATCCTCGATCTGACGCGCTCGAACATGGAAAGCCAAAATCTGGCCTACGCCGCCTCGCTGGCCATTCCGATCCTGAACCATCCCAACATCCTCGACCGGGTCTGCGTGACGACCAGCGACATCATGCGCATGACGATGCAAGGGCTGGGCAGCACGACGTTCGGCAGTCACGAGATCCACGTGTTCGATACGCTCGATGATGCGCTTGCCTAT
The DNA here is from genome assembly GCF_036822615.1 of Aggregatilinea sp. Lineage (NCBI taxonomy): Bacteria > Bacillati > Chloroflexota > Anaerolineae > Aggregatilineales > Aggregatilineaceae > Aggregatilinea > Aggregatilinea sp. The sequence goes on from NZ_DAISHJ010000111.1 coordinate 10,278, forward strand.
GCGCGTTCCTACTGACCCTTCAGCCGCCGCCGAGTTGTTCGGCGGCGCTCCCTCTTATTCCGCGCCCTCACGTGCACAGGAGGTACCCACTTCTGTAAGATATGGTGTACAATTGACATATCACAAATACTAAATTAAACTAGAATTGTTTTTCGTCGATCTCACAACGTTCTTCCGGAGCAGCACTAATGACTTTTCAGCACGACCTTCTCCCCGGCGAGCCGATCATGCTCGTCACCTTGTTTGAAGACTTCAATTTTGCAACCGATCTCCCTCATTCGACCGGCGCGACCTTCAAACTGCTGGAATCCGTCAACGAGCCAGTGTTCCTGATCGATGACCTTCAGCGCGTTGATATCGCCCTGGACGACCTCACCACGGCGGCTTCCATCACCAGCCGGGGCGACAACCCGCTGTACCACCACCCGAAGATCCGCGAGGTGCTGTTCGTAACGTCATACGAAACCACGCGGATGGCTATTAAGGGCCTGACCACAGACACCTTCGGCAACGTGCGTGCGCGCCTGTTCGATACGCTGGGCGAAGCGCTGGCGTATGCTCGCTCCAAATATTAAGTAGATCTATTTATAACCTCGTTTGTCCGGCTGCTGCCGCAGGTATATCACTTGCGGCATTTTTCGTTTGATTATTTCAGCTAAATCGTAATTGACTCATAACAATCTCCCGATTATCCTTGAGGTGATATTTATTTTCCCTTCTTACCCGGCTGATTCCGCTCGTAAACATCACCTCGCACACCATATGGCTCGCGCGGTGGCTGAATTCCCCTACGCTTCTCCAACTAACTATTGACACAGCGTGAATAATTACCCTATCCTAGTGACGGTAATAAATTTACCGTCAATACTTTCTCGCTGCGGCAATGCACGGTCTGGTCTTGATCCGGCACTTTTACTCACACGGAGAAATGCACTCATGACGTACCAGTACCAACAATTTCCTAACGAGCCGATTATCGTAAGCACGCTGCTCCCCTCGTACCGGGTCGAAATCGACGCGCTGTCCTACAGTTCCGACGGCAAGGCCCTGCTGGATAAGGTCTCACAGCCGGTTTTCTTCATCGAGGACTTCACGCGCTCGACGCTGGATATGCAGGACCTCGCCTACGGCGCGTCCGTGGTTGCGAAAGATCCCACCTCCCTGCTGCGCCACCCGAACATCCGCCAGATCCTGTACGTTACCGACAGCGAGATCATGCGGCTGTCCGCCAGCGGCATGAACAACGAGGTGTTCGGCAACCTCAAGATCCAGGTGTTCGACACCCTTCAAGAAGCGCTGGCCTACGCGCGCTCGCAGAACTAGAGCGTGTTATGTACTTTTCGAGTGAGAAAACAGGTTCTCCCTCACTCGTTACCCCATGATCCGTAGGGGCGGGGCTTGCTCCGCCCGTTTTTCGCCCCAGGTCCCCACGCAACGAGGTTTGAGTGCGGCGCTTCCCCTTCCCTCCGCTTGCGTGGGGAAGGGGCCAGGGGATGGGGGCTATAAGTTCATAACAGGCTCTAGTCTGTCCCACGCCGGAGCACAAAAAAACAGCCGCATGTGTTGATGCCGTGCGGCTGTTTCGATCGTGACGGTAAAACAGCGATCAGCGCTCGTCGCCGCTGCCATGCAGCACGCCCCGCGCCTGCCGCGACGCGAGCTTGTCCAGGTTCGCCTGTGCCACGTCTTCCAGGTCCAGGCCCAGCTCCGCCGCCAGCCGCGCCACGTACCACAGCACGTCGCCCAGCTCTTTGCGGATGGCCGCAACCGCCGCCGCATCGAACTGGCCGCCGTTGTCGCGCAGGACCTTTTTGACCTTTTCGGCCACCTCGCCCGCTTCGCCCGCCAATCCCAGCGTCGGATAGATCGGGTTGTGCCCGGCGTCCGGGTACTTGGCCGTCAGCGCGGCGCGTTCCTGGTACTCGCGCAGCGTCAGCGCACCGGAGTCAGCGGGAACGCCCGTCATGAGGGCTGCACTTCCGACACGCGGTCGTGCGCCTCGGCCAGCGCCCTCAGGCGATTCCAGTCCGCGCCTTCCAGTTCGTCGGCGGTCGCACGCCAGCGCCACTGCTGCGACGGCACGCCGGGTTTGTTCATGCGCGCGCTCGCGCCCAGCCCGATCACGTCTTGCAGCAGCGCGACGAAGGTGTGCGCCGGGGACGACATGCCCATTTCGATCAGCGCCCAGTTCGGCTGCTTGATCTCGTCCTGATCGACCGCCTGCCGCATCCGATCGCGGTCATCCGGCGACGATTCGCACCACCACCAGCCCAGCACGGTGTTGTTGTCGTGCGTGCCGGTGTAGACGATCGAATTCTCGCGGTGCGCGTCGGGCAGGAAGCGCTCCTGCTCACTTTCGCTCGCGCCAAACGCGAACTGAAGGATCACCATGCCCGGCAGATTCAGCTCGTCGCGCAGCACCAACGCGTGCCCCAGGTCGTCGCCCAGGTCTTCCGCGATCAGCGGCAGCTCGTCCAGCTCCGCGCCCAGGCCCTTGCCGAGCGCCTCGAAGAAGTCCATCTGCGGCCCCTCGACCCAGTGCCCGCCGACGGCGGTCGGCTCGCTGGCGGGAATGCTCCAGTACCGGTCGAAGCCCCGGAAGTGATCGATCCGCACGATATCCGCAGTGTTCAGCGCGGCCTTGATGCGCTTGATCCACCAGTCGTAGCCGGTGCGCTTGTTCTCCGCCCAGTCATACAGCGGGTTGCCCCAGCGCTGGCCGGTCGCGCTGAAGTAGTCCGGCGGCACGCCCGCGATCGAGATGGGCTGGCCCGTTTCGTCCAGTTGGAACAGGTGCGGCTGCGTCCAGACGTCGCTGCTGTCGTGCGCGACGTAGATCGGGATGTCGCCCACGATGCGGATGCCCTTGCCGTTGGCGTAGGTGCGCAGCGCGTTCCACTGTGTCGCAAACACCCACTGCCGCCAGCGGTGCTCCTCGATGCGGCAGGCATGCATCGCGCGCATGGCGTCGAGCGTTTCCTCGTCGCGCAGCGCCTCGCCTTCCGGCCACTCCGTCCACGAGCGGCCCTCGTGGTGCTCCTTGAGCGTCATAAACAGCGCGAAGTCGTCCAGCCACCACTGCTGCGGATCGCTCACCCACGCCCGGAAGGCCGCTTTCTGCTGCGGCACGTCTCGGATAACGAAGTTATCGTAGGCGCGCGTCAGCAGGTCGTCGTGATAACGCACGGCCCGCTCGTAATCGACCTGATGCGGCGGGAACCACGGCTGGCTGGCGAGGTCGCTGCGGGCGATCCAGCCCTGATCGGCCAGCCCATCGAGCGCGATCAGGTGGCTGTTGCCCGCGAAGGTCGAATAGACCTGGTAGGGCGAGTTGCCGAACCCGGTCGGGCCGAGCGGCAGCACCTGCCACACGGTCTGCCCGGCGGCAGCGAGGATGTCCACGAAACGGTACGCCCATGCGCCCAGGTCGCCCATGCCGTACGGGCCGGGCAGCGAGGTAGGGTGCATCAGCACGCCGCAGGAACGAGGGAAAATCGAGTCACGATCAGCCATAAAACACTCCGAAAGCAAAAATCAGCACATAGCAATTAGCGGTTAGCAGTTGGCGAAGAACAAACGCGACCTCACCCCCGGCCCAAAAAAGGCGCGATGGGCTTTTTGTCGGGTCGGGTTTGACATCCTTTAACTTTCAAATCCGGGCAAGACCAGGGCGGGTTAGAAACCCGCCCCTACAAACCCCGTTGAGACGGCTTGTCTCCCCTCTCCAACTTGATTGGAGAGGGGCCGGGGGTGAGGTCGCGGTGATAACCGGATCGAATTGTTAAACCGCATCAACCCGCCCTGTTTTTTCGCCCGTCCCACCGCGTGCATGGGAAACGGGATCAGGGGATGCGTCTCTCTCGCCCGCGCAACCGCCTAAACTACCCCAAAAGCTCGGCGCAGTCGAGATCTTCGAAGGCCAGCAGCGAGCGTTCCAGGTTGGACCACCACAGTTCCGGCGCGCCCTGCACCGACCAGTGAAACACGGGCCATAACAGGTTGCCGATCACCGAGATGCGATAGTCCAGCCAGCACTGATCCCACTCGTAATTATCGACGCCGTATTCCTGCAGGTGGTCGTGATAGAAGTGCACCAGCGACTTCTCCATGCGCTCGCGGTGATCGGGATAATCGTGCATGGCGATCATGTACGAAAGATCGTCCGTGCACACGCTCACCTGCCACACCGCCCAGTCCACGATCACCAGCGAGCCAGTGTCGCGCTTGACCGGGTGCATAAAGTTCCAGGCGTGCGCGTCGCCGTGAATGATGGTCAGCGCCTTGCCGGTCCGCAGCCGTACCTCACGCGGCGCGGGCGGCCACGCCTCCAGCACCCGCTCGTAGATCTTGCGCCGCGGCACAGAAAGCCGGTCGTCGAGAAAATCCACGAACGCGCCAAACTGTTCCTGGGCGACGCTGTACGCGAAGTTGCGCACCGCCCCGCCCAGCTCGCCCAGGTCGCCGTCGAAGCGCGGGTGCTCCCACCACTGCGCGTGGAAGCGCGCGATCGCGTCGAGCATGGCCTCATACTGCGGGCGCGTCGGCGGCAGCGCCTTGACCGGCTCGGCATGGGTTCGGGACACGTCCTCGACCAGCAGGTGCGCACGGTTCTGCGTCTCCGAATAGTCCGCGCTGTAACATGTCAGCGTCGGCGCGCGGTCGGTCGCGGGCGCGATCAGGCGGTAAAAATCGACCTCGCGGCGGCGATCGTCGAACTTCATGAACAGGCGCACCGGGGCATTCTCCGGCGCATCACCGGAATACGTCAGGCACAGCCGCGCCACCTGCGCGGTATTCGTGTCCGCGATCGACTTCTCGACGCCCGTCACCCTACCCTGCGGCAGATCGCCGTGGCCGCGCAAGATGTCGGTCAGCCATTCCGGCGTCACCTGCTCAAAATCAGTCAGCACCATAGAACAGTTCCGGGGGCACGTCGATGCCCTCAAAGTTGGCAAAGGTCAGATCCTGTGCGTCGAGACTCAGCGCCGCCTTGACGCGGGCGAACAGGTCCATATAGCTGCCCAGGATGCGCGGCGCGTCCGCCAATCCGAGCGCCGCCAGCGCGGACTCGATGCCCGCCGCCGGGCCTTCGACCTCGATGAAGGGGCCGAACGGCATCTCGTCGAGCACGATCTCGACGTCGGCATAGTCGTAAGTGGTGCGGTACTTCTCGTATACGACGTTCGGGTGATAACCCAGCCGCCGCAAAATGAGGTCCATCGTCTCGAAGCTGTCCACCGTGACCTCAGCCTCGAAGCGCGTACGGACGTTGGCGGGCAGATCCGCGTCTTCCGCCGGGGGCGCTTTAAACGTCAGGCGCGCGCGCGTATCCTGGCGCATCCGCAGCACGAGGCCATTGGGCGTCAGGCTGTCCGTCGCATCCTCGTAGCGGATGTTGTGCTCGTAGACGCGCGGTTTGGTTTCGTCCGCGCCGATCTGCGCCAGCCGTGACCGGATTTCATCCAGGTCCGGCGTGTAGATTTTGATTTCCGTTTCGACCAGCTTACTCATGTTGGCTCATTCCCTATGGACATGCGTCCCTGCGCGCAGCTACCCTCAAGTTTCGCAGATCCCGCCGGGGAAAGCCATACGCGGGGAGGCGTCGGCGTCCAGCAGGAAGACCGTCGCAGTCGAAACGGATGCACGGGCAAGAACGTAATGGGGACGTTCGCTTTGGCGGCAAAAGCGAGGGCGCAACCGGCTCCGAGGCAAAAAAAATAGGCGAGGGTGGCCCCTCGCCCGATAAATCATATGCGGTCCGTTTAGCTCGGAATCTCGCGCAGCGCTTCTTTGAGGTGCGTGCGCAGCGCCAAAATCAGTTCGCGGTAGAAGCCGCGCGCGCTGTCCGGCGAGAGCACCACGTCGTGGTAAAAGCTGCCCGACGCGCGCTCGACCAGCCACAGGTCCACGCCAAAAAACGGCACTTCGGGCTGGTCGTCCAGCTTATCGAATTTCATGCGGCGCAGGGCCAGCAGCAGCGATTGGTAGCGATCCGGTGCGATGGGATAGGTGAAGCGTACATCTTTGCTGGGCTTGTCGTAGACGACCGTCAGTACCCCCGGCCCGGCGTGATTACGCGTCAGCGTCGCCACCTGATTCGGATGCCGCCCGTCATGGTATTGGATGGTGATGCGGAATGCCTCGTTCACGCCGGGCTGAAACGTCAGGTGACGCAGCTCATCCTGGCTTAAGCGCAGCGCGATGAGGCGAATCGGGTCAGCACGTCGTACTTCCATCGCCAGGCCCCCCTGGTCTATTGTTATTTATCTTCAATTTTATTACGAAACACGACAATCATCCGCATTTGTAGGACTAAAGTATGCCCCGCGCTTATCGATTCAAAATCGCCCCAGAAGCGCGGCACTGCGGATTGTGCGAGGGATCACACATCGTTCAATTCAATAATTTATAACACGCTTAATGCGCAAACGTTGCGCGTGCTAGAGCATCGATCGGAGCACCGGCAGCAGCGGCATCAGATCGGGATCGTCGAGCGTGACCGTCGCCGCTTCGCGCACGCGGGCGTCGTAGGGCATGACCGCCGCGCTCCACCCCACCTGCTCGAACATCGGCACGTCGAACAGCGACGCGCCAAACGCGATGCACTCGTCCGCGCTGGCCCCGGCCTCGTCCTTGATCTGCTCCACCAGCGCGCCGCGATCCGATTCGCGGTAGCGGATCTCGATCTCACCCGTCAGCCGGTCATCCTCGACGCACAACGTATTGGCGAACCAGTAGCGCGCCCCCAACTGCGCCGCTTCGGGCTGGAGCTGCAAGTCGAACCCGCTGCTGATCAGCGCCAGCTCAACCCCCGCGCCGCGCAGCAGCCCCGCGATCTCCGTTGCGCCGGGCAGCCACGCCAGGTCGCTGAGCAGGAACTGCACGCGCTCGGCGTCCTGCCCTTCCCACAGCTCCGCTTCGGCCTCGTGCCAGCGATCGACGTCCTGCGGGCGGCGCTGATACTTGAACGTGTATTCGAGCGACTCTTCCATCAGGTCGAGGCGGCGGTGCAGGTAATCGTACGGGTTGAACAGGGGGTGCAGCGTGCCAATGACGTTAAAAAATGCGAGCTTAATCGGACGGGGCATCAGGCTCTCCCAGGGTTTAATTTGTGAACGAAATCACTATTGCATCCAGTCTAGCCCGGGGAGCCGCGTTCGCTGTAGTGTCAAATGGCGCGATCCGCATCACCAATGAGCAGATCGGGGACGGGCGGAGCTTGGTGCTCCGCCCGTTCGAATCGTGTGAGACTTTGCTTGTCTCCCCTCTCCAACTTGATTGGAGAGGGGCCGGGGGTGAGGTCGCGGT
>NZ_DAISHJ010000112.1:0-17449 GCF_036822615.1 Aggregatilinea sp.
CGCCGCGCCGCCGGATCTGGCCGCGCCGCTGGTCGAGCGCTTCGCGGCGCTGCTGCGCGAGGAAGGCGTGCAGCGCGTGGAGATGGGCGTCTTCGGGGCGTACATGCACGTCGAGATTCAGAATGACGGCCCGGTGACGATTCTGCTCGATACGGATACGCTGTAATCACAAGCGGGTTTGAATTTGTACTGCGGGTAGGGCCAGCCCTACCCGTTTTTTGCGCCACGGCGCGGAATACTCCTCGCCGCAGCTGATCGCGCGCCTCGATCGTCCTTGCTGATCCCGTAACCGCTGGCGACTTGACTGCTCCGCCCTTGACATCCCCGTCCCGCTTCTATACAATCTCGTATTGAAAACGTTTTTCAGTTATAGTGAAAAACATTATCAACTCGCAGGTGAAAAACGATGAACGATCGGTTTGAGACGCTGGCCCAACAGCTCCGCGATGATGGGCATAAGCTCACGCAGCCCCGCGCCGCGATTCTGCACGCGCTGCTGCAAACGGCAACGCCCCTGTCGCCCGCCGAAATTCAGGAGCGGGGGCAGACATACTGCGCGGATCTGGGGCTGGTGACGGTCTATCGCACGCTGGAACTGCTGGAAGGCATGCAGATCGTGCGGGCGGTGCATGTGGCGGATAACTGCCACGGATACGCGCTGTCAACACCGGGACATACGCATCATCTGGTGTGCGAGCGCTGCCACGCGGTCGTCGAGATCGAAGGCTGCGGCCTGGGCGAGTTTCTGGATTCGCTCGCGGCGCGCACCGGGTACCAGATCACCGGGCATTGGCTGGAAATTTCCGGCCTGTGCGCGAACTGTCAGCGCAACAACTGACAGCGACGCGGTTCAATTTGGCACGGCCAGCCTTCGGGCTGTTTGATGCGGTGGGCCTGGCCTGCTCACCGGAACTATGCAGCGCTGCATCGGTAATGTGGTGACGAACACCCATGCAGAGGAGAAGTTTGACGGATGGCGCGTAAATGGATTTCTGTTCCGGCGCTGCTGGCCTTGATGGTGCTGGCAGTCTCGCCCCTGGTCGAAGGATCGCATGCCGACGCGCGGGCGGATCGCCCGCAGATCGTCGCCAGCTTCAGCATTCTGGCGGACGTAGCGCAGAACGTTGCCGGTGACGCCGCCGACGTCACCAGCCTGATCCCGTTCGGCGGCGATCCGCACTCGTATTCCCCGTCCGCGCGGGACGTCGCGGCGCTGAGTGACGCGGACGCGGTGCTGGCGGTGGGTATCAACTTTGAGGAAAGCCTGCTGCCCGTGATTCAGGAAGCGGCCAGCGATCAACTGGTGATCGTTTCGGCATGCGTCCCGGTCCGCGCGATTGAGGCGGGCATGGGCGCGCACGAGGACGATCATGCGGACGAGGCGACCGCCGAGGCGCATCTGGCCGATCAAGGCGCAGTGTCTGACGCGGTGGCGCAGGCCTGCGCGCAGCACACCTCTGAAGTCGCGGCGGCGTTTGGCGTGGACGACGCGGCGCTGTCTGAAGGCGCGATCGGCCCGCTCTACGCGCTGGAATGCCCCGGCGATGCCCATGACGAAGCCGAGGCCGGAGCCGACGACGAAGCGCACGAGCACGCCGCCGGAAGCTGCGACCCGCACGTCTGGACCGATCCTGCCAACGCGGCGCTGTGGGCGCTGAGCGTGCGCGATACGCTGTCGAGCCTGGACCCGGCCAACGCGGAAACGTACGCGGCCAACGCGGACGCGTATCTGTCCGAGCTGGCGGCGCTGGATGGCGACGTGCGCGACCAGATCGCCACGATCCCTAAGGATCGCCGCCTGATCGTGACCAATCACCTGACCTTGAGCTACTATGCGCATCGCTACGGGCTGGAGCTGGCCGGGGTGGTGATTCCCGGCGGCGGCACGGCGGCGGAACCGTCCGTGCAGGAAGTGCTCGATCTGGTGAGCACGGTGCAGGACTACGGCGTCCCGGCGATCTTCACCGAGACGACCGTCAATCCGAGCCTGGCGCAGCAGGTCGCGGACGAGACCGGCGCGCAGATCGTCCCGCTCTACACCGACTCGCTCAGCGAGCCGGACGGCGACGCCGGGACGTATCTTGACTACATCCGGTACGACACGCGGATGTTTGTCGAAGCACTGGGCCAGTAAATTCGCACGATGCGGACCGGGGCAGGAGGCTGTACGCTTCCGGTTCCGGTCCGGTTTTGAATGGTGGACGACTATGGTTGATTTTTCCCTTCGCGCGCCAGCCCTCGCCGGGACGCGCGCTGATGTCCAGGCTCAAAGCGAGCCGGGGCCGATCCTGACCGTGACCGATCTCGCCGCCGGATATAACGGCGCGCGCACGATCGATGGCATCTCGTTCGAGGTGTACGCCGGGGAGCGCGTGGGCATCGTCGGCGCGAACGGCGCGGGCAAATCGACGCTGTTCAAGGCGCTGGTCGGCCTGCTGCCGCACCACGGCGCGATCTCCATTAGTGGCGCACCGTGCCGCCAGAGTCACTCGATGGTCGGTTACGTGCCGCAGCACGAAGCGATCGACTGGAAGTTTCCCGCGACGGTCTGGGATGTGGTCATGATGGGCCGCGCGCGCCAGATCGGCTACGTGCTGCCGCCGCGCAAACGCGACCGCGAGGCCGTGCATCAGGCGTTGGAGCGGGTCGGTATGTGGGATCTGCGCAGGCGGCAGATCGGGGAGCTTTCGGGCGGGCAGCGGCGGCGTGTGTTCGTGGGCCGCGCGCTGGCGCAGCAGGCGAGCGTGCTGCTGCTGGACGAGCCGTTCAGCGGCGTGGACGCGCAGGCCGAATCCGAGATTTTCGAGGTGCTCGACGTGCTGCGCCGCGACGGGATCGCCGTGCTGCTGGCGACGCATAATCTGGCCCAGGCCGCGACGCATTACGACAAGCTGCTGATGCTCAATCGGGGACGCGTCGTCGCGTACGGTCCGCCCGCCGAGGTGTACACACCGGAAGCGCTTGCGGCGACGTTTGGCGACCGGATCGCGCTGTGGCAGGACGGCGCGCAGTTCGTGCTGGTGGCTGACAAGCCCTGCCACGATCACGACGAGCACGAGCACGAACCAAAACACTGATCGATCCGGTTGATCGCATCAACCGGATCGATAGGATTAATTTGATCGACCCGATCAACCTGATAAAACTGAACAATCCGATCAATCGGACAAATAGAAAGACGAGAGAAGCGTGACGATTTTCCTTGCCGGTGGCTTTTGGGCGACCCTGATCGATACCCTGGACGCGTGGTTCATCGCGCCGCTGCAATATCCGCTGCTGCTGCGCAGCATGGAGGCGGCGATCGTGGTCGGCATCGTGAGCGGGGTACTGGGCACGTATGTCGTCGTGCGCGGCATGACCTTCTTTGGCGATGCGCTGGCCCACGCGATTTTGCCCGGCGTGGCGTTTGCCTACCAGCGCGCCAACGGCTCGACGGACGGGCTGTTTTGGGGCGGGCTGGGCGCGGGCATCCTCAGCGCGTTGGGCATCGGCGTTTTGACGCGGCACGAAAAGGTCAAGGAAGACACGGCCATCGGGATCGTGTTCACGGCGTCGTTTGCGCTCGGCATTGCCATGATCTCGCGCATGAATAACTACGCGGGCGACCTGACGCACATCCTCTTCGGGCAGATCCTCGGCGTGTCCGACAGCGACCTGAAGCTGATCCTGGTCTTCGGGGCGGCGGTGCTGGCGGTGGTCGCGCTGTTCTACAAAGAGTTCATGATCATCTCGTTCGATCCCATCCTGGCGCGTACGCTGCGCCTGCCGGGTGAGGCGCTGCGCCTGCTGCTGCTGATCCTGATCGCGGTGACCATCGTCGTGTCGCTGCAAACGGTCGGCATCGCGCTGATGGTCGCCCTGCTGGTCACCCCGGCGGCGACGGCCAACCTGCTGACGCGCCGCCTGCTGCCCATGATGTTTGTTTCGGCGGGATTGGGCGCGGCGTCGAGCATCGTCGGTTTTTACCTCTCCTATCACCAGGACATCGCTACCGGCCCGGCCATCGTGCTGACCGCGACGACGATCTTCCTGGCCGTATTCCTCGCGCAGCAGTCGGCCAACGCGCTGCGCTTCGCGCGGGTGAGCCTGCGTCTGCGGCGCGGACAGGGCGCGCTGCCGTCTGCCGCCGTCGCGCCGGAGTCAGAGCCGTAATCCGCGCAACCCCCTGACGGCCCCATGCGTATAGAAAAGCAAGACTGGATCGGTATGCTTGGCGCAGGGGGTATGACGATGGATTTCGTACGGGCGATTAAGTTTCCACTGGATGATGAAAACTGGATCACCAAGGTCGTGGTCGGCACGCTGCTGAACCTGATTCCGATCTTCGGCCTGGGTTATACGGTCGGCGTGGCGCGGAACGTGGTTCACGGCAAGGCGCGCCCGCTGCCGGGCACGGAAGATCTCGGGCAGGTGATCACCGACGGCATCATGGCGACCATCGCGGGGTTCGTGTATGCGCTTCCGGCGCTGGCGGTGGGCTGCGTGATGGGGATTTTCAGCAGCATCGCCGGTGAGTCGGACGCGGGCGGGTTGATGGTGGCATGCCTCGGCATGTTCGCCACGCTGGCCTCGCTGATTTATGCTATACCGGCCACGGCGATGTACTGGATGGGCGTGATGCGCTATTCGGAAAGTGGCAATTTCTCCGACTTCGTACAGTTCGGGTCGCTGCTGCGCGACGTGCGCGCACATGCCGGTGTGCTGGTCATGCTGATGCTCTACGTGCTGGCGGTGGGGCTGGTCGCGGCGCTGATTTCGCCGCTGCTGATCGTCACCTGCGTCGGCCTGTTGGTGTTGAGCTTCTGGGTGCAGATCGCGCACGGCCACCTGATCGGGCAGGCCGCGTTGGAGATCGAACAGCGCCGGTAGGGGGCCGCTGTTGGTCGAGTAGAGTATAGGGGGAAGTACGACAGATGGATGCAAACAAACGACTGGGAGCCACCATCCTCATCTGGGTCATGGTGACGATCATGCTGACCACGATGATGACCTCATCGACCGGGGTGGTGAATCAAATGCGCGGCATCGAGTTGTTCGGTATCGTGCTGGCGCTGGCCGGTGCGGCGACGCTGAGCACGATGGCGGTCTGGCTGGGTGCGCGCGGCGGCCACGATGCCGAGGAGAGTCACCATCTGGCGAAAGCCAAGCGCAATCGCCCGGACCGCATTCAGCGGCTGATGAACGATCTCAGCGACGATGAGGTCTACCAGCTTGAGGAACTGCTGCTCCGCGACCGCGAGGACGCGTATCACAAGGAGCGCTAGGGGGCTGCTGCCCGGCTGTTCGGACTCTTGGAGGGGCGCGTTTCGCGCCCCTTTTGCGTTTGCGGCAGCAGGTGCGCGGTCGTGTCTTTAGACCGTGGAGGGCTTGCGCCAGTTACTATTTCCCGGCTAGTCGCTGATGCCTACCCGCGCCAGATAGGCGTCGATATCCGAGTTCGTCAGCGGGCCAATGTGATAGTCGCGGATGATGCCGTCGCGGTCGATGATGTACGTGATCGGGATTTGCAGCACGTTGAAGGTCTGGAACAGCGCCAGCTCCGACGTCAGCGCGACGGGCAGCGTCAGGTCGTAATCGTCGAGAAAGTCGCGGATGTCGTCCTCGTCCTGGCTCGATGTGGGATCGGTGACGGCGAGCACTTCAATCCCGTCCGCGCTGCGCTCGTCCTGAAGCTGTTGGAGTTCGGGCATTTCCTGTTTACAAGGCTCGCACCACGTCGCCCAGAAGTTGAGGAACACGATCTTGCCTGCGACGTACTCCGGCAGGTTGATCGTCTCGCCGTCCAGCATGGAGAGGCTGAAGTCCGGCACCGGCTGGTCGAGCAGGCTCGGCACGGCGGTTTCGGACGGCAGCGGCGTAGGCGGAATGAATGTGACCGGCGCGGGGGAGGGGTACACGGCGGCGCTGGTGCTCGTGCCGTTATCTTCGCCGCCGGAAAACGTGATGATCAGCAGCGCCGCGATCACGCCGCCCACGGGCAGCGCCAACAGCATCAGCCAGCCCAACCCGCGCCGGGGTTCCGGCGGCGGCATGAGCGGGCTGAGGTCAGGCATTTCCATGACGCATCACCGCGCGGGTATGCCATACCAGCCGGAAGAAGCCCACGACGTGCTGGCCGGGGCGGATATGGCTCACTTCGTCGGCATAAATGGTGCGGATCGGCACCCATCCCAGCTTGAAGCCGCGCTGGATGCAGATCACGATCATCTCGACTTCAAACTCAAAGCCGCTCTCGTGGCTTTCGAGCATGGCTTCCATCAGGCGGCGGCTGACCAGCCTGTAGCCCGACTGGTTGTCGGGAATGGGCTGGCCGATGGCCCACGAAAAGAGCCACCGCCCGATTGTGTTGGTCGTGCGCCGCAGCAGCGGCATCTGGCTGAAGCGCCGGGAACCGATGACCAGATCGTCGCCCTGGTGGGTGTAGCGGTCCAGAAACAGCGCGATCTCGTTCGGATCGTGCTGACCGTCCGCGTCGAGCATGACGATCGCGTCGTAGCCCTGGTCAACGGCCCAGCGGAACCCGGCCCGCAGCGCCGCGCCTTTGCCCTGGTTGGGACGCTGGCGCAGCACGGTGGCCCCGGCGCGCTCCGCTTCGGCGGCGGTGTCATCGCTCGATCCGTCGTCTACGACCAGCACGGGCAGCGCGGCTTTTGCCCCGGCGATCACCCCGGCGACGTGGCGTCCCTCGTTGTAGGCGGGGACCAGCGCCAAAATGCGCGGCGAGTCTGGCGTGCTTGCATGCAGTTCAGCTTCAGCCATACCTGCTCCTGAACTCTTTTACCCGCTACGTCAGCGGTTTGAGTGTATCCGATCCAAAGATGCGGTCCACGTCGAGCACGAACGCCACGCCCGTATCCGGCTGGGTGCGCAGGTCGCCCAGGACGCTGCACGCCGCATCCAGCAGCGAATCGACCAGCTCGTCCGGCACGACGGACAGGATCGTCTGGTTCGTTTCCTCGACCTGCCGCAGCACGTTCACCATCGAGACGAACAGTGGCAGTTCTTTCGTCCGGCTTTTTTCACGGACGTGATGCAGCCCATAACTTTCGATCAGCGTGACGCCCGCCGCACCCGCGGCTTCCCACGCTTCTGCAACTTCGAGCCCTTTTTCCATTTGTGGAGTGATCAGGATGACGAGTTTTGCCATGACGTCGCATTCCTTATCGTTAAGCCTGCTCTGAAGACAGTTTTTGCCGCGGCTGCTGCGTACGCTCCCGGAACACGAGGCGCACCAGCGGCGGCGTCAGGACCGTGGTCAGTAGAATGACGACAAAGACGGGTTGGAACAGTTCCTCATTCAAGAAACCGCTGGACAGCCCCACCGAGGCAATAATCAGGCCAACCTCGCCGCGCGAGATCATACAGACGCCCAACCGGAACGACTCGGCGGTCGTGAAGCCGCCAATCCGCGCGCCAACCCCGCTGCCAAGCACCTTCGATATGATTGATGATACCAGTAAAAGGCCCGTCAGTGGCAACAGATGCGTGCCCAACTCGGTCAGATCGACGATCAGACCCACGTTGACGAAGAAGATCGGGACCAGGAACGAGTAGGAGATGTTCTGCACGGCCTCCTCGATGACGTGTTTGGTCGATTCGGTCGTCTGGCTGAGGCCCATCCCCGCCATGAACGCGCCGGTGATGGCCGCGATGCCGCCCAGCGCGTCCGCCGCCCAGCCAAAGATCAGCGCGGCGATCAGCGCGAACGCCGCCGTGCCGGTCGCAAGGTTGCGGCTGCGATGGATGCGGTTGAGCAGTCGTGGTAGGAGCGTCCAGGCGATGCCCATGCCGATCACGATGAACAACATCATGCGCACGAAGATCCACAGCAGATCCAGCGCGCCCGCGCTTTCGCCCGTGCCCAGCGTGGCGACGGTGATCGACAGCAGCAAAATTGCCAGCACGTCATCGACCACGGCAGTTGCCAGCAGCCCGAGACCCTCTTTAGTGCGCAGCACGCCCAGTTCTAGCAGCGTTTGGGCGGAGATGCTCACCGACGTGGCGGCCACCGTCACGCCGACGAAGATCGCGGCCTCGGTTGAATAGTCGTAGAGCAGGATGATCGGCGCGCCGAGCAGAATCGGCAGGACAGCGCCCAGGACGCCGCCCCAGACCGCCACCTTACGCACCGACAGCAGCTCGCCCAGGTGCACTTCCAGCCCGACGGTGAACATCAGGAACAGCACGCCCAGCTCGGCCAGCTCGGTGATGGTGTGATGCAGCATCTCGGGGTCATGAAAGATCGACCAGTCCAGAAAATTGAGCACGGTCGGCCCCAGCACGACACCCGCGATCAGCTCCCCGAACACGCGGGGTTGGCTGAGCGCGCGCGCTGCCGCTCCGGCAAGCTGCGCGGCGGCGATGATGATGCCCAGCGCCAGAAACAATTCAATGACGTTACTTTCCACGGTCCCTCCTTTGTTGCCCGGCTGTCCCCGCCCAGCATATAACACACAGCGCCCGCCGTCGCTGCGGAAACAAGGTGTGATGAGCTACAGGCTGTACAGGTGGCGGGAAGACGAAGACGGCCTGGTGCGCGGTTGCGCTAGCTCGAACGCTGTAGCGTTTCGGGCGGTTCTATGCGGAACTCCTGCTTGTATCCAAAGTGGCGCTGGTTATCCAGCCACCGGATCCACGTAGGGCGCAGCACGTAAAACACACTGTCTTCGATGAGAGTTTCAAAACGATCGTTCACAAACGGGAACTTCGCTTTGTATACGGTCAGCGCGTGGGCGCGCTCGTCGTCGTCGGAAACCGCTTCCGCGCTCCCCGCGATCTGAATGCCCTTGATGCCGGTCCAGTCCCACGTCTGGACGTAAATGGCGGCTTCTGCCACGTCCCAATCCGCAATGTTGGCGCTGTGGCGGCTGTCCGGGCTGGATACCCAGTAGAGGTTAAAGCTCTCGTCGGCGGCAAAAAAGAGCGGCGCTGCCTGCGGGCGGCCATCCTGATCGCCAGTGGTCGCCAGTACCAGCGTGGACTGTGCGGCCATGAACTCGGCCAGGGCCGCGCGCAGATCGTCTGGCAGCGGAGGGATTTCACTCAGCATGTGGCTTGCCTTTTAACCCCAGCCATTCAAAATACAGGTCGTTATTGATGCCCAACCGCAGCAAGATACGCCCCACCGTGCCGTTGATCACGTCGTCCAGAGTATGCGGAAGGCTGTAAAAGGCCGGGACGGGTGGCATGATGATCGCGCCGATTTCAGCGGCCTGGACCATCAACCGCAGGTGGCCCAGGTGCAGCGGCGTCTCGCGGACGGCCAGCAGCAGCGGTCGCCCTTCCTTCAACTGAACGTCGGCGGCACGGCTCAGCAAATCGCTCGCGGCGCTGTAGGCGATGGCCGACAGGCTCTTGATGCTACACGGCACAACGACCATGCCCATCGCGTCGAACGATCCGCTGGCGATACTTGCGCCGATGTTATTCGGCTTGTGCGCGACGTCCGCCAGCGCTTCGACCTCACTCACCGACCACGCGGTTTCCTGCGTGATGGTGATCCGGGCGGCTTCAGTCAGGATCAGGTGTGTTTCGACCGCCTGATCCTGACGCAGAACTTCTAACAGACGGATGCCGTAGATTGCGCCGCTGGCCCCAGAAATGGCGACGATCAGGCGCTTGGGTGTCGTGGTCAACAACGGGAATTAAGCCCGAAAAGACGGCTAGTCAATGCCAACCATGACGTTAGAGGCCTTGATGACCGCGTAGGCTTCTTTGCCCACTTCGAGGCCCAGACTCTTCATCGATTCCATCGTGATGATCGAGACGATCTCGACCCCGCCGGCAACCTGGATCACGACCTCGGCGTTCACTGCGCCGGGGGTGATCTTCTTGACGGTGCCCTTAAGTGTATTGCGTGCGCTGAGTTTCATGGAGAATCTCCTTGCATGAAAATGCCACAGCGAAGCACCAGTGATTCAACTCAAGAGTATAGCAAATCGGACTCGCACCGTCCTGAGAGAAAGAACGAATTTACAATTTAGGGTTTAATGCCCCAGTGTACCGCCATCGTGCCAAACATGAAACGCTGGTAGCCCACGTATTGCAGCCCGGCCTCGCGCATCAGGGTCGCCAATTCTTCCGGCGTTTTGAATCCCAACGTGCTTTCGGGCAAGTACTTGTACGCGTCCGCCTCGCCGCTGATGATCCGGCCCAGGGTGGGGATGATGTACTTCAGGTGGATCTGGATGAACGGGCGCAGCAGGTTGCGCCGGGGCGGCGTCGTGTCCAGCGTGACGAGATGCCCGCCGGGCTTCAGCACGCGCATTTGCTCGGCCAGCGCGCCGGGGATGTCCGTCACGTTGCGGAACAAATAGCCGCTGGTTACGGCGTCGAACGCGCTGTCCGCATAGGGCAGGCGCAGCGTATCGGCGGCCTGCCACGCGAGCGCATCCGCGCCGGGGCGCTGCTGGCCGACGCGCATCATCGGCAGCGCGAAGTCCGCCGCGACGACGTGCAGATCGCGGACCTGACGCCGCGCCTCGAACGCGATGTCGCCCGTGCCGGTGGCGATGTCCAGCAGCCAGCCGCCCGGCGGCAGCGCGGCTTTGCCGACGACGAAGCGCCGCCATGCGCGGTCCTGGTTGAAGGTCATGAGGCGGTTCATCAGGTCATAGCGGGCGGCGATGCGTCCGAACATGTCCTGCACGTAGACGGCGTGATCGGTGGAGTGGGTCATGGGTCAGGGCCTTCGATTCCGCAAGAGGATTCAGGTGGGGCGGGTTGCACGGCTGGATAAATTCCGCAGCGACCTCACCCCCGGCCCCTCTCCAATCAAGTTGGAGAGGGGAGCAAGCAAAACGACAGGGTTTTGTAGGGGCGGGTTTCTAACCCGCCCGCGTTTGTGTTTTAAACGTGTGTTTCCGTCGATGTGTGGCGCGGCTGGGCCGGGCGATTGCCGCGCAGCATTCCGGCCACGGACAGATCTTCGTCCAGATCGGGCCAATGCACACCGCCCCTGCTCAATTCAAACATGGCGCGCTGCTCCGGCGTGGCATTTGCCAGCCGGGGATACCAGTTTAGCGGCGTGGCGATGATCCGTCCGTCTGCGAGTGTGACGCGCAGCATGTCGCTCGTTGTTTCTACCGCAACGGGCCGATCTTCCTCACGAGGACTTTGGTCGCTCATGGTTACACCTCGAAAAACTTGTGCCATGTTTCGAGCAGATAAGCCTGGTTGTCCTGAATGTGCCGCCCGATCTGGGAGAGTTCCCGGTCGTTAAAGCCGCGACTCCAGGCAATCTCAATTGGTTTCAGCCAGAACTTTGCTTCGCCATCAGATGACTGTACATGAACATGCTGAGGCTCACTACCGTCATTTGAGTAGAAGAAGAAGCGAAAGGGGCCGATCCGCATGACGGTTGGCATGACACTTTACCCGCCTCTATTATACCCCGGCGTCAGCTTTCGCCCGCGTAGCGCCAGCGGCCAAAGATGCGCTCCAGCACGTCGATCACCACGTACAGCACCAGCCCCAACAGCGACATCGCCAGGATGCCCGCGTACATCTGATCAAACCGCAGGCGCTGCCACGTCAGCGTGACGATGTAATAGCCCAGCCCCTCGCGCGTCGAGTACTGCTCCGCGATGAACAGCACCGCGATCGCCGTGCCGACCGACACGCGCAGCGCCGTCAGCACCGCCGGGACCGACGCGGGCACGTATACATAGCGGAACAGCGCGCGCCGTCCTGCGCCCAGCGACCGCACCGATTGCAGCAGTTCCGGGCGGATGCTGGCGGCTTCGTCGCGCACGACGACGAGGATCTGGAAGAACAGGATGATCGAGATCAGGAAGACTTTCGACGTTTCGCCAATGCCCAGGATCACCAGGATCACCGGCAGGAACACGATCTTGGGGATCGGGTAGACCAGCGCGATCAGCGGCGAGAAGATCCGGTTCAGCGCGCGGATCTGGCCCAGCCCCAGCCCGACCGGGGTGGCGATCACCACCGACACGGCAATGGCCGACAGCACGCGCCGCGCGCTGGCGAGGGTGTGCATCCACAGATCCTTGTGCATTTCCTCGAAGAAGACCGGGATCACGTGCCACGGGTAGGGCATGATGTCGCGGTTCAGATACGCGGCCAGCGCGATCCAGCACAGCGCGAAGATGCCGATCGCCAGCAGCAGGTTCAGCAGGCGGTGGCCGATCTGCCGGGTGGTTGGCCCTGCGAGCGCGGCGTACCAGGGCGCGCGCGGTTGGCTCAGACCCGCAGGCCGAGCAGGTGGCGTAGTTGGGTGCATGTCTCTAAAAAGGTCGCTGTGCTGCGATAGCCCGGCTCGCCTGCCGCGTCATTTTCGATGATGACCGGCTCGGTGTTGGGCGGCTCGCTCAGAACGAGAATGCGACGGCCCAGGATCGCCGCTTCTTCAATGGCGTGCGTGACGATGACGCTGGTCAGGTGCATTTCTTCCTGAAGCTGCAAGACCAGCGCCTGCAAATCTTCGCGGGTGGGCGCGTCCAGGCTGCTGAACGGCTCATCAGCAGCAGATCCGGCTGCAAGGCGAGCGTGCGCGCGATGGCGGTGCGCTGCCGCTGCCCGCCGGAAATCGCGCCGGGGAACTTGTCGCGCTGCTCGTAAATGTTCAGGCGGCGCAGCCAGCGTTCGACGGCGGTACGGGCTTCCTGACGGCTCGGCGGCGGGGCGGACTGCGGCGCGTGTTTGCCGTCCGGCCCGTAGAAGCGCCGCACGCGCAGGCCCAGCGCCACGTTGTCCCAGACGGTCGCCCAGGGCATCAGGCCGTAATCCTGCAGGATCAGGCCCGTTTCGGGGCGCGGGCGCGCGATCAGCGTCTCGCCCACGCGGATCGATCCGCTCGTGGCGCGGCGCAGCCCGGCGATCAGCGTCAGCAGCGTCGTTTTGCCGCAGCCGGACGGGCCAATGATCGACCACGCCTCGCCCGGCGCGACGTGCCAGTTGAAGCTGTCGAAGACCGGGACGCCGCGCGACCCATAACGAAATGTGAGATCAGTGATGGTGATCATGAGATTGCCAGCATGATTAGTGTAGGGGCAATTCATGAATTGCCCCTATGGGAGAAATCGTCGTTATTGAGCCGCTTCGGTTGCTTCGGCGGTCGCGGCCATCGATTCCATCCCGGCTTCCATCTGCATCGCCTGCACGAAGCTGGGATTCACACTGTCCTCGTAGGCGGCGGCGTTGTCCACGATGTCCGTAGCCACCAGCCACTTGACCGTATCTTCCCAGGCGTCTTCACCGGTGATGGTGTAGGTGGGGAAGGGCGGCAGCACGTACGTATCGCGCACGGATTCCGGCACGCTGGTGTTTTCGATCCACAGGTCGCGGTAGGCGTCTGGGTCGGCGTTGATGTCTTCCGCCGCGTGCATCCACGCGCGCAGGAAGCCCTGAACTGCCTCGGGATGATCGTCCACGATTTCCTTACGGAAGCTCAGCACGCTCTGGCTGAACTGCTGATCGACCAGCGTCGTGTCGTCCGCAACGAGGATCGCGCCGCCCTCGATGGCCGCCTGCGCCAGCGGATCGGGCAGGGTCACGGCCTGGAACTGGCCTTCCATCAGCAGTTGGTAGCGCACGGGGATGTTCGGCTCGGCGCGATATTCGAGATCGTCCGCGCTCAGCCCGGCTTGCTCCAGGATGCGCTGCGTGATGTAGTGGATCATCGAGTTTTCGGAGATGCCGATCTCGACGCCCACGAGGTCTTCGGGCGAGGTGATGCCGCTGTCCGGCGCGGCCAGGATGCGCAGCTGCGGTGAGTCTTCGTAGGCGCGGCGGGCCTGCGCCACGACGACGATGCGCGTTTCATCGGCGTTGAAGATGCCGGTGCTCACGAGGTCGTTGAGCATGCCGTCGATCTCGCCTGCCAGCAGCAGCTGGTCGCGTTCGAGCGCGCTGCTGACCGGGATCAGCTCGATGTTCACGCCTTCAGCCTCGAAGTAGCCTTCCTGCGCCGCGACGTAAAACGGCAGCACATCCAGAATGGGCAGCAGGCCCATCTTCAGCGTGACTTCGTCGTCCTGGGCGCGCGCCGCTGTGGGCAGCGGACTGAACGCGGCGGCCAGAAGCGCGATCATCAGCACGAGCGAAAACAGAGATTTACGCATAGTGTTTTCTCCTTGTTGGCCGGGGCTAGAGCAGCAGTGAGAGCAGCACCCCGACGAATAACGTGAGAGCGATGTACGAATTCATGTTGAAGAACGCGACATTGATGTTGCTCAAGTCGTCGGGTTTGACCAGTTTGTGTTCGTACCGGAGCAGCAGCGCCGTGACGATGACCGCGATGTAAAACGGCCACATGAGGCCCGCCGCGATGCCCGCCAACACCAGCAGGATCATGAACAGCACGTGATTGGCGACTGCCAGTTGCAGCGCGCCCGCGTTGCCATATTTCGCAGGCCAGGCGTACAGCCCTTCCGCGATATCGTATTCCGTGTCCTGGCAGGCGTACATCAGGTCGAAGCCCGCGATCCAGAACGTGACGGCGGCGGTCAGCAGCCACGCGGGCAGGTCATCCATGCTGAAGAAGGAGCCGCGCACGGCGATCCAGCCGCCCGCCACGGCCATCGCATCCGTCAGGCCGAGCACCCAGTGCGCCAGCACCGTGAAGCGTTTGGTGAAGCTGTAGCCCACCAGAAAGACGATCGCAATGGGCGAGAGCGCCAGCGCCAGCGGATCGAGCACGGCGGCGGCCACCAGCAGCACGACCAGCGCCACACCCGCGTAAATGGTGACGGTGCGCGCGTCGATCGCGCCGGTCACAGTGGGGCGATTCATGGTGCGCGGATTGCGCGCGTCGTAGGCGCGGTCCGCGAGACGGTTGACGGCAAACGCCAGCGTGCGCGCGGCGGCCATCGCCACCGTCACCCACACGAAGTCCCACAGCGTGGGCAGTCCTTCGGCGGCCAGCACCATGCCGATGTACGCGAACGGCAGCGCGAAGATCGTGTGCTCGAAGCGCACGAGGTCGAGGAAGACGCGCAGCTTATAGGCGGCGCTGCCGGGCTGCAAACCACGGGCCTGGGCGGAGTCTTTGGCGCGTTGTGTCGATGATCCCATGTGTTCTGTCCTGGGCGAGATTGGCCCGTTCCTGCCGGTAATGCACTGGTTTTCGTAGGGGCGGGCGGACCTCACCCCCGGCCCCTCTCCAATCAAGTTGGAGAGGGGAGAAAAGCCAAATTTCCGGAAGTTTTGTAGGGGCGGGATTGCTCCGCCCGGTTTTTCCATCGAATAGTTCTGTTCACCGTAGGGGCATGCCCCTACACGATTGTCCTGGGTGGGACCTTTTCCCTCCGCCTGCGTGGGGATGAGGGCCAGACTTACGTTATCTCCCGATCCCGTAACTATCCCACTTCTCGGTGACGCGCTGCACGATGTCGCCGTCCATCACGATATCTTCCGGCCAGCCGCGCGGGTGCCCGTCTTCCGGCCCCTTGGCGCGCGCGTCGATGCCGATCGTACCGCGCGGCGCGTCGTCCGGCGCGAAGTGATCGAGCGGCGTGCTGAACACGACATCGCGCCGCCAATCGGTGTTGCCCAGCGCGCGCCACGCGACGTCGCGCAGATCGCATACATCCGCGCTCGCGTCGAGCAGCACGACGAGGTAGCCCGGCGCGTGCTGCCACAGCGCGCGGATCGTCGCCTCTGCCGGGTGCGTGGCCTTATCGACCGCCGCGACCAGCACCGCGTCGCCGTAGGTGGTCCAGTTCGCGCTCGCAATGCCGGTGATGGCGTCCGAGGCCTGGATCGGAGCGGGAGCGCCCGGCTGGCGATCCGCCTTGCGCGTGGCGTCCACACCGATCTTGCCGCCGTACGAGTTGCGCACGGCGCTGTGATCGAGCTGGTCGACCGGGCCGTCCACGATCGTCACGTCGCGCGCCCAATCGACGTTGCGGAATACGGCGTCCGCGACGGCTTGCAGGTTGTGCACGTTGACGTCCTCGTCCACGATGACGAAGCCCTTCGACAGCATCATCAGGCCCAGGCCCCACAGCCCGTACATGATCTTCTGGGCGTGGCCGGGGAAGCGCGGCTTCATGCTGACGATAACGAGGTTGTGGAACACGCCCTCGGCGGGCATATTCACGTCGCGGATCTCGCCCATGAAAAGCTGCATCAGTGGCAGGAACAGGCGCTCGGTGGCCTTGCCCATCCAGTAATCTTCCATCGGCGGCTTGCCCACGATGGTCGTTGGGTAGATCGGGTTTTCGCGGTGCGTGATGGCGGTGATGTGCATCACCGGGAACAGGTCTTCGGGCGTGTAAAAGCCGGTGTGGTCCCCGAACGGCCCCTCGATGCGGTGCTCGTTGGGGTCCAGGTAGCCCTCGATCACGATCTCCGCGTTGGCGGGCACTTCCAGATCCTGCGTGACGCACTTGACGAACGGCACGGGCCGCCCGCGCAACCACGCCGCCAGCAGGTATTCGTCGATGTTAGGGGGCAGGGGAGCCGATCCGCACCACGTCTGCGCGGGATCGCCGCCGAGCGCCACCGCGACCGGGATACGCGGCTTTTGCGCTTCGCGCGCCTCGCGCTCGTGCTCCGCGCCGCCCTTATGACGCTGCCAGTGCATCGCCAGGGTTTGCCCATCGAACTTTTGGAGGCGGTACATGCCCACGTTGCGCGTTCCGCTAACCGGGTCGCGCGTGATGACCTGCGGCAGCGTGATGTACGGCCCGCCGTCGTCCGGCCAGCACGTCAGGATCGGCAGCATGTCGAGCGACGGGTTATCGGTGATGACGACTTCCTGGCACACGGCCTGTTT
This sequence comes from Aggregatilinea sp., assembly GCF_036822615.1. Lineage (NCBI taxonomy): Bacteria > Bacillati > Chloroflexota > Anaerolineae > Aggregatilineales > Aggregatilineaceae > Aggregatilinea > Aggregatilinea sp. The sequence goes on from NZ_DAISHJ010000112.1 coordinate 16,742, forward strand.
GACCAGCTTGGGACCGAAGCCCATGCTGCGCACCGCGCCGAGCAGATCCGTGCCCCGGCTGATCATGCCGCCCATGCCCGCCGGGAGCTTGAGATCGATCAGCTTGCCGAGCTTGTGGCGCACCTCTTCCAGATCGTTCAGGCCGAACGCCAGCGCCATGCGCCGCGCCGATCCGAACGCGTTGATCAGCACCGGGATGCTGCTGCCCTCGACGTTTTCGAACAGCAGAGCTTTGTTTTGCGCGTCCGGGCCTTTGCTCACCCGGTCGGTGATCTCAGTGATCTCCAACTGCGCGCTGACGGACGTAGTGATGCGGATCAGTTCGCCTTCAGCTTCCAGGCGCTCGATAAAATCACGGAGGTCGGCGTAGGCCATTGAGAGGAACTCCATCGTTCAGGGAATTTTGAAAGTTTTGAAACCTTGTAGATTTTATCACGAACTGCGCGCTTTGCCACAGGGCAGTTTCCGCAGCGCCCGATAGCATAACGTGCAGATCCGGCGGTGACAACCTGCGGAGGCAGTCGTGAGTTTTAGTCGATAGTTCTTAGTTCAGGCTCGGTCAAGGGCGGCGCTGCTGCCGGAGAGGGGCATTTGCTTCGTCTACCCAAAAGGTCGAGCATACTTGTGCGCGCCCGGTTCTCGACTAAGAACTATGACCTTGCCCCGTTTCAACGGACAGATAAGGTGTCGTAGAAACGACGTTCAAAA
>NZ_DAISHJ010000113.1:0-16637 GCF_036822615.1 Aggregatilinea sp.
CCTCTCCAACTTGATTGGAGAGGGGCCGGGGGTGAGGTCTGCTCTTGCCTTTGCTTCTGCTTTTCCCTAGTCCCCAATCCCTGGTCCCTGATCCCTGCCTTTCCGGGGCCAGGGGATGGGGGGCTGCAGGCTCTGGCCCGTTTCGCATGGCGGCACGCCGCGCCCTTGACAGGCCGGGGAGCGGCTGTTAAAATCCGCGTAACTGAAAATGATTTTCATTTACAGGCGGCAGCGGTTTTGCCGCCTGTTATGTGCGCGCCTGGGAATCCCCAGCCGCGCCGTGCCGACCGTCCACCAAACAGGGCAGCAAGGAGTGAGCGATGGCTAAGAAGAAGGATATTCGCGCGGCGATCAAGCTGCGCAGCACCGTCAGCGGCCACGTGTACCTGACGCAGAAGAACCGCCGGAACGACGCGCAGCGCCTCGAACTGATGAAGTACGATCCCGTCGCGCGCCAGCATGTGCTCTATCGTGAAGTGAAGTAAGTGGGTGCTGTCATGCCGGAACAATTGCCTGTAACCGTGCTCTCGGGTTTCCTGGGCGCGGGGAAGACCACGGTGCTGAACCACATCCTGAACAACCGCGAGGGCCTGCGCGTGGCCGTCATTGTCAACGACATGAGCGAGATCAACGTGGACGCGCAGCTGATTCGCGGCGAAGGATCGCTCAGCCGCGTGGACGAAAAGCTCGTGGAGCTGACCAACGGCTGCATCTGCTGCTCGCTGCGTGAGGACCTGCTCGAAGAGGTGGCGCGGCTGGCGCGTGAGGGCCGGTTCGACTACCTGCTGATCGAAGCGTCCGGCGTTTCCGAGCCGATGCCCATCGCCGCGACGTTCACCTTTCCCGACGGCATGGGCCGCGCGCTGAGCGACTTCGCGCGCCTGGATACCACCGTCACGGTGGTAAGCGCGTCGAACTGGCTCAAGGATTACCAGTCGCGTGAAGACGTGCAGGATCGCGGGTTGGGAATGAACCCGGACGACGACCGCTCGATTGTCGATCTGCTGGTGGAGCAGGTCGAATTCGCGGACGTGATCGTCATGAACAAGATCGATCTCGCCTCGCCCGACGAGATCGCCCGGCTTGAAAGCGTCCTCCGCCGCCTGAACCCGGATGCGCGCATCCTGCGTGCCGAGTACGGCCAGATTCCGCTGGACGCGGTGCTCAACACGGGGGCGTTCGATTTCGACCGCGCCACGGCGCTGCCCCTTGTGCTGGCGGATGCGGGTCACACCCACGCCGACACCGACGAATACGGGATCAGCAGCGTGGCGTTCCGCGCGCGCCGCCCGTTCCACCCCGAGCGCCTGGACGATCTGATCCAGGGCGATCTGTTCGATCCGATCCTGCGTTCCAAGGGCACGATCTGGCTGGCGTCCCGGCCCGAGGACGTGATCCTCTGGTCGCAGGCGGGTGATCAGTTGGAATTGGAGCTGCTCGGCACGTGGTGGGCCGACACCCCGCGCGACGAGTGGCCGGACGATCCCGAAGAGCGCGCCGAGATCGAAGCCGGGTGGCACGAATCGGTGGGCGATCGGCGGCAGGAGCTGGTCTTCATCGGCTTGCACCTCGACCGCGCCTCGCTGTACCCGGCGCTGGAAGCCTGCCTGCTGACCGAAGCGGAAATGGCGCTCGGTCCCGATGGCTGGGCCGAGTCCTTTGACGATCCGTTCCCCGAGTGGGAGACGGATCTGTATCTGGACGCTTGATCCCGCCGCCCATGACAGTTCTGGATGCTTTGCCCCGGCCCGCCCAGAAGCGTATCGCGCTGCACGTGGCCCCCGCTGCCGAGCGCGCGCTGCGTGCCGGGCATCCGTGGGTGTTCGAGAGCGCGATCCGCAAGCAGAGCCGCGAGGGTGCGCCCGGCGATCTGGCCGTGATCTTCGACGCGAAAGATCGTTTCCTGGCGGTGGGCCTCTACGACCCGGCCTCCCCGATCCGCGTGCGCGTGTTGCAGCAGGGCCAGTCCGCTGCCATCGACCGCGCCTGGTTCGCGGATCGCCTGTCCGCGGCGGCTGCGATTCGGGAGCCGCTGGCGGCGCAGGGCACGACCGGCTACCGGCTGGTGCACGGCGAAAACGACGGCCTGCCCGGCCTGATCCTCGACCGTTACGCGGACACGCTGGTGCTCAAGCTCTATACGGCTGCGTGGCTGCCCCATCTGCGCGACGTGCTCGCCGCGCTGGACGAGGTGCACCCGTCGCCGCGCCTGATCCTGCGCCTCAGCCGGGGCGTGGCCGATCTCGCCGCGCCCTACGGCCTGTCTGACGGACTGGCCCTGGTCGGAGACGCGCCCGACGCCCCGGTGATCTTCGAGGAAAACGGGCTGCGCTTCGCGGCGGATGTGGTGCACGGGCACAAGACGGGCTTTTTCTTCGACCAGCGCGACAACCGCGCCCGCGTCCGCGATCTGGCGGCGGGACGGCGCGTGCTGGACGTCTTCGCTTACAGCGGCGGCTTTTCGGTCTATGCGGCGGCGGGCGGTGCGGAATCCGTGCTCAGCGTGGATGTGAGCGCGCCTGCGCTGGAAGCGGCGGCGGCGAACATGGCGCTCAATGCGGACAATCCCCGCGTGCAGGACGCGAAGCACGACATTCTGGTCGAGGATGCATTTGTCGCGCTGGAACGGCTGCGCGCCGAGGGACAGGTGTTCGATCTGGTGATCGTGGATCCGCCCTCGTTCGCCAAGAGTGCGGCGGAAGTGGATCGCGCGCTGGCCTCCTATGCGCGGCTCGCGCGGCTGGCGGTGGGTCTCGCTGCCGAGGACGGCATGGTTGTGCTGGCGTCGTGTTCCAGCCGTGTCACGCCGGACCAGTTTTTTGAGACGGTCACCCGCGCCGCCGACGACGCCGGGCGGCCCCTCGTCTGGCCGTACCGCACCGGCCACGCGCTCGATCACCCGGTCGGCTTCCCCGAAGGCGAATACCTCAAGTGCCTCTACGCCACCGTCATGGATGAGTGATCGCCGGAGCAACGCGCCTTGATTTTGCGTAGGGGTAGGGCAAGCCCTACCCGGCTTTGCTCACACGGGTGCAGCAGGCGAGTATCCCACTCCTACGGAGTGTCTGGCCGTGCTTGTCTCCCCGCTCCAACCCCGACTGAAGAAAGGTTGGGGGTGAGGTCGCGGTGAGTTTGCAGTGCGCGCAGCCCCGCGATTGCGTCCCCCGTGCGTGCCAGCATGTCCGGCGTCGCGGACTCGTCCACGAACAAATTCAGCAGCCGTCCCGCGAACCGGCTCGCGCCCGTCGCCTGCCCGAACAGCGCGCTCAGCGGCGGGTACAGATCCGATCCGCTCAACCCGGCGGCTTCCATCGCGTACACGATCCGCCGCGCGAGGATCGGCGTCGGCGCGCTGATGGTGTAGCGCCAGATTGCGTCGCCCGCGCGCAGGTCCGGCGGGACCAGCGGCAGATCCTTAAGGCGCTCCGCCAGCCACGCCGCGTTGGCGTTGCGCGCCGCGACCCGGTCCGCCAGCGTGTCCCACCCGGCGGTGATGCGATCCACGTTTTCGCCCGCGTCGTCGAACGGGCGCAGCAGTGCGGGCGCGTCCCGCCGCAGCATGTCCGCCATGCCCCGCGCCGCCGGAGCGGGCAGCATCGCGTCTAGCACGCTCAGATCGAAGTCCGGTAGCGCGGGCAGCCGCACCGCGTCTGTCGCGATCGCGTCCATCAGCGCCACATCGTCCCCGATCACCGCGCCGCCGCGCCCGTCGATCATCTTGTGCGGATCGAAGCTCACGAACGCCACATCGCCCCACGCACCAACCGGTTTCCCGTCGATGCACCCGCCTAATCCCTGCACCGCGTCCTCGATGATCGGCACGCCCGGCGCAGCGGCCCGGATCGCGTCCAGGTCGGCAATGTGCCCAAACAGGTGCGCGACCAGGATCGCCCGCGTGCGTGGCGTCACTTTACGCTCCACGTCACCGGGATCGAGCGTGAAGCGCCCCGAGAGCACGTCCGCGAACACGGGCGTGAACCCGGCCAGCAGCACACCTTCCAGCGCCGTGAAACACAGCAGGTCCGGCAGAATCACCTCGCCGGGGCCGTCCCGCCGCGCGATCGCGCGCAGCGCCAGCCACAGCGCGGTCGTGCCGCGCCCGCACAATACCACGTGCGAACGCCCCGCTTCCCCCGCGATCCGGTCGGCCAGCGCGCGCATGCCGTCGCTCACTCACGCATACTCAGCGCGATGCGGCCCCGCTCGGGATCGACGCTCTTGACCGTCACGTCCACCACGTCGCCCACGCTGACGATCTCGTACGGATCGCGCACGCGGAATTCGGACAGTTCCGAGATGTGCACCAGCCCGTCCTGCTTCACGCCGATGTCCACGAACGCACCGAAGTCCACTACGTTGCGCACCGTGCCTTTGAGCTTCATGCCCGGCTTCAGGTCTTCCATCTTCAGCACGTCCGACCGCAGGATCGGCGCGGGCAGCTCGCTGCGCGGATCGCGCCCGGGCCGCGTCAGGTCGTTGAGGATGTCCGCCAGCGTCGGCTCGCCCACTTCGAGGGACCGGGCCAGTGCAGGCAGATCGAGCGAGGGGCGCAGCCGCAGCAGCCGCTCCGTAAAGCCGGGATCGTCCAGCGACAGGTCGAGTTGTTGCAGCAGCCGCTTGACCACCGGGTACGATTCGGGGTGAACGCCGGTGTTGTCGAGCAGCGTCTCGCCATCAGGAATACGCAAAAATCCGGCGGCCTGCTCGAACGTTTTGTCGCCCATACCCTTCACGCGCCGGATCGCCAGCCGCGACCGGAACGGGCCGTCTGCGTCGCGCGCCTCGACGATGCGCTCGGCCAGCTTCGGCCCCAGCCCGGCGACGTGCTGCAGCAGCGCGGGCGAGGCGGTGTTGGCGTTGACGCCCACCCGGTTCACCACCGTCTCGATCACCTCGCTCAGCTTGCCTTCCAGCGCCTTTTGATCGACGTCGTGCTGGTACAGCCCCACGCCGATGCTGCGCGGATCGATCTTCACCAGCTCCGCCAGCGGATCGAGCGCCCGCCGCGCGATGGATACCGCCCCGCGCATCGACACGTCCATGTCCGGCAGCTCGGCGCGCGCCAGCGGCGACGCGGAATACACGGACGCCCCGGCCTCGTTCACGATCAAATATTTCACCGGCTCGTACTCGCGGATCAGCGCCGCGACCAGTTCCTCCGTCTCGCGTGAGGCGGTCCCGTTGCCGATCGCGATCAGGTCTACGCCGTGCGCGCGGATCAGATCGACCAGCGTGTGCAGCGCCTTGACCCGCTCGTTCTGCGGCGGATGCGGGTAGATCGTCGCGGTCGCCAGCACCTTGCCCGTCGCGTCCACCACGGCGGCCTTGCTGCCCGTGCGGAAGCCGGGATCGATCCCCAGCACCACGTGATCCTTCAGCGGCGGTTGCAGTAGCAGCCCGACGAGGTTCGTGGCGAACACCCCGATGGCGTGCCGGTCGGCCTGTTCGGTCAGGTCGCGCCGTAATTCCCGCTCGATGGCGGGCGCGATCAGCCGCTTGTACGCGTCGCCCACCGCCAGCCGCAGTTGATCCGCCAGCGGCGAGTGGGGATGCGCCGGAAACTGCCGCTGAAGCTGCTCCGCGATCTGCTCGCCCGGCGCGTCGAGCCGGACCTTCAGCGCGCCCTCGCTTTCGCCCCGGTTGATCGCCAGCACTTGATGCGGGCGCAGCGACCGCAGCCCGCCGGAAAATTCGTAATAAGTTTTGTAGACGCCTTTTTCGTCCTTGCCCGCGTCCGCCACCTGCACGTTCAGCGATCCGCGCTGCTGCGTCAGCCGACGCACCACGTCGCGCGCGGCGGCGTCGTCCGCCACCCGTTCCGCCACGATGTCCCGCGCGCCCTGCAAAGCGTCCTCCGGCGTCGGCACGTCCGCGTTCACGAACGGTGCTGCGATCCGTTCCGCCGACTCGCGCCCCGGCGCTTGCGCCAGGATCAGGTCCGCCAGCGGGGCCAGCCCGCGTTCCTGCGCGATCATGGCGCGCGTGCGGCGCTTGGGTTTGTACGGCAGGTACAGGTCCTCGACCGCTTGCAGCGTCTCGGCAGCCTCGATGGCATTTTGCAGGTCGGGCGTCAGTTTGCCCTGCTCCGTAATGCTGGCGATCACCGCGTCCTGCCGCTCGCCCAGTTTGCGCAGGTACATCAGGCGATCCATCAGCGACCGCAGTTGTTCTTCGTCCAGGCTGCCGGTCATTTCTTTGCGATAGCGCGCTACGAACGGGATGGTGTTGCCCTCGTCGAACAGATGAATGGTGCGGTCCACCTGATCGCGGCGCAGCGAGAGTTCGGCGGCCAGCTTCCCGGCGATGTCACGCTTCAACGGCATGTCTGTTCCTTCCTTACGTCGGCTTCACACTTGACGGCGGTCATCTTCCCCCTGCAATCGGTGCGGTTTGCGCGTTGGGTGTGTAGGGGCAATTCATGAATTGCCCCTACCGGGCGGAGCAAGCCCGCCCCTACAAAACCTCTGTTGATGCTGCTTGTCTCCCCTCTCCAACTTGATTGGAGAGAGGGGGCCGGGGGTGAGGTCGCGGTTGCTTTTGCTCGCGGCTCATTTTACCTGCTGCGCCGCAAAACATCACCCGCCCGAATCCTATTGACAAAAATTACTCACTGAGTGTATAGTTTTCTGGAAATCTAGAATCGCGGTGAATAGGTTTGTTATGTCGGTCAAACACACGCTTCTGGGCCTGCTCTACCAACGCCCGATGCACGGCTACGAGCTGGGCAAGCAGCTCAACCTGACGGTCAACGCCGAGTGGGACGTCAAGCCCGGCCAGATCGCCAGCACGCTCGCCCGCCTCAAAGACGCCGATCTGGTCGATTACGACATCGAGGCGATCGACGACGCGCCCGATCGGAAGGTCTACTGCATCACCGAGGCAGGCCGCGACGAGTTGGAGCGCTGGTGTCTGACGCCCGAAGTGCGCGATTACCGCCTGGGCGATGCGTTTTACATCAAGCTCGTGCTCAGCCTGACGGGCGGCCCGGTCAGCCCGGACCAGATCCTGCTCATCCAGCGGCGCGAGCTGTACCAGCAGCTTCACCAGGCGACCGATCTGGTCCGTCAGGCCGATCCCGCGACGCAGCTCCCGTGGATTCTGCTGCTCGAAAGCGCCGTGATGCATCTGGAAGCCGATCTGCGCTGGATTGAAATGTGCGAGGCGCGCCTGCCCGATCTGAAACACTTCGAGCCGCCCAAGCCCGTCCCCAAACGGCGTGGACGGCCCAAGCGGCAGCGTTCCAGGTCTCGTGAACTCCCTGTACCCAGTCCGTCTGAGCAGTGATCGTTGTGATCAAGGACCAACCATGAACATCGTACGTACCGAATCACTCACGAAAAAATACGGCACTCCCGACCAGCCCATCTACGCCTTGAACGACGTTAATCTGGAAGTGGCCGAAGGGGAGTTTCTGGCGATTATGGGGCCGAGCGGTTCCGGCAAAAGCACGCTCTTGTACCTGTTGGGCGGGCTGGACCGGCCTACCAGCGGCAAAGTGTGGGTGCGCGATGCCGAGCTTTCCAAGTTGGGCGACGATGCGCTGTCGCACCTGCGCCGCACGGCGCTCGGCTTTGTGTTTCAGTTCTTCAACCTCGTGCCGGTGCTGACCGCGCGCGAAAACGTCGCCATGCCGCTTATCCTCGACGGCGTGCCGCGCCCCGAGGCGCTGGCCCGCGCCGACGACGCATTGGCCCTCGTCAACATGGCCGATCGCGGCACGCACCGCCCCTCCGAGCTGTCGGGCGGGCAGCAGCAGCGCGTCGCGCTGGCGCGCGCCATGATCGCCCGTCCCGCTGTGGTGCTGGCCGACGAGCCGACGGGTAACCTCGACTCCCGGTCCAGCGACGAGATGGTGCAGATGCTGCGCCAGACGGTCGATGCGTCCGGCCAGACGATGATCCTGGTCACGCACGACCCGCGCGTGGCAGCCTACGCGGACCGCATCGTATTCCTCAAGGACGGCAAGATCGCGGACGACAACCGGCTCAAAGGGCAGGGCAGTCCCGACCAGATCCGCGACCAACTGAGCAAAGTTGCTCTCGCCTGAGGGGGCAGTCATGACGACACAATCAACGACTCACACGCACGGACGCGGCGCGACCACGTGGCAAATGACCGTGATGGCGCTGCGTTACCTGGGCGGGCGTAAGCTGCGCACCACCCTCACCACGCTGGCGATTGTCTTTGGCGTGGCGCTGATCTTCAGCGTAAACCTCGTGCTGCCCGGTATGCGGGAGCTGTTCAACCAGTCGATGACCACCGTCACCGGGACGGACGTCTCGATCACCAATGTGGCGGGCGGCACCTTTGATCCTGCCCCGGTCATGGACGTGGTCGATCGGAACGAGGACGTGCAGGCGGCGGTGGGCCTTCTTTACCGCCAGTTTGTGCTGCCCGACGACAAAAGTGACGTTCTGGGCGATCTATCCCAGATCCAGATCGTTGGCGTCGATCCCGCGCTGGTGGATGGCGTCTATCACTTTGTGATGAGCGAAGGCCGCTTTCTTGAACCCGGCGAAAGCGGCAGCGTGATCATCTCCAGCAGCGTCACAGATCTCGCGCCGCAGCTTCAGGTCGGCTCGACCTTTTCCCTGACGACGGTGGGCGGCCTGAAGACCTTCACCGTGGTCGGCATGTACACGCCCGAAAGCCCGCTGGCCGTGCCGCAGTTCATCGTATCCCTGTCGGACGCGCAGGCCGCGCTCGATCAGCCGAGCATGATCAACACGGTGGAAGTGCTGCTCAAGCCGGGTGCGGACCATGACGCCGTGACGAAGGAACTCCAGCAGGCGCTGGGCGGCAGTTACACGCTGGACGACCGCGCCGCGACGAGCGCGCTGCCGTCGATCGACGTGGGCTTCGCCATGATGAGCCTGTTTGCGGCGCTGGCGCTGTTTTTGGGCGCGTTCCTTATCTTCAACACCTTCCGCACGGTGGTGCTCGAACGCCGCCGCGACCTGGGCATGCTGCGCGCCATCGGCGCGACGCGGCAGCAGATCACGCAAACGATCCTGGTCGAAGGCTTGATCCAGGGCATCCTCGGCACGCTGATCGGCATGGTGCTGGGCTACCTTCTGGCGGCGGCGCTGCTGTCGGGCATCCAGTCTCTCGCGGACTACGTCACCTTCGTGGGCGACATGAAGCTGAGCTTCAACGTGACCGCGTTTGCCGTCCCGCTGATCGTGGGGCCGCTGGTTGCGCTGGTCGCAAGCTATTGGCCCGCGCGCGCCGCTGGCCGGATGTCCCCGCTGGAAGCGCTGCGCCCCGTGCCCGCCGCCGGACTGCGCCATGCGGCGCGCTGGAGCCTGATCGCGGGCGGCCTCTGCGTGGCCGTGGCCGTCGCGCTGATGCTGACCGGCAGCAAGGGTGCGACCTTCGGCGCGGTGCTGTTCATGGGCGGCATGGTGATCGCCGCGCCGGGGCTGGTCCTTCCGGCGTCGCGCTTGTTCGGCCCGTTGGTGACGCTGTGGTTCAACCGTGAGGGCGATCTGGCGCAGGGTAACGTCGCGCGCCAGCCGGGACGCGCGGCCATCACCGGCAGCACGCTGATGATCGGCGTGGCGTCCATCGTGATGGTGGCGGCGATGGTGAGCGCCTTCATGGATCTCGGCCAGGACCTCACCGACGGCACGTTTGCCAGCGACATCATGATCCTGCCGCAGAGCATCGCCGTCTACGACAACGTGCTGGGCGCGGATCAGTCCCTGGCCGGTGACATCCAGGCCCTGCCGGACGTGGAGACGGTCTCCACCCTGCGCGCGGCTGCAACCACGACGGACGGCGCGCCGCTTTCCCTGCTGGGCATCGATCTATCGACCTTCCGCGACGTTGAAACGCTGATGTTCGAGGAAGGTAATGCCGACGACGCGTTTGCGGCGTTGAGCGCCGGGCGCGGCGCGATCGTCACGCCGCTGGGCGCTTCGACGTTGGGCCTCAAGTACGGCGACGATTTCGTGATCGAGACGGCGGAAGGCCCCCAGACCTATAAGGTCGTCGCGCTGGCGCAGGACCTGCTCACGTTCAAGACGACCACGGCGCTGATCTCGCAGGAAAACATGGCGGCGGATTTCCATAAATCGGAAGACGTGCTGCTGATGATCAACCTGACGCCGGGTGCGGACAAAGACGCGGCGCTGTCCGAGGTCGAGTCGCTGCTCGCCGGTTATCCGCAGTTCACGGCGCACCTGTCGAAAGACTATGCGGACACGATGATGGAGACGACCAGGAGCGCCACGGTGATGTTCTACATCATCGCTGCCCTGATCCTGATTCCCGCCGGGTTGGGCCTGCTGAACACGCTGACGATCAACGTGCTGGAACGCACGCGCGAGATCGGCATGATCCGCGCAGTCGGCGGCAGCCGCAGTCAGGTGCGCCGCATGGTCACCGGCGAGGCGCTGCTGCTGGGTATCTTCGGCGCGGCGATGGGCGTGCTGACGGGTGTGGCGATCAGCTACGGGTTCATCGCAGCCTTCAGCTTCATCGGCTGGGATATGCCCTATACCTTCCCGGTGGCGGGCATCATCGCCGCGCTGATCATCGGCATCCTGCTGGCGCTCTCCGCCGGGATTATGCCCGCGCGCAGCGCCGCCAAACTCGATATCATCCGCGCGCTGCAGTACGAATAACCCAAACCCATTCGCGGATTTCTAACCCGCCCCTACGAACCCCGTTGAGACGGCTTGTCTCCCCTCTCCAGCCCAGACTGGAGAGGGGACGGGGGTGAGGTCGCGGTGTTGACCGGCTTAATTTGTTAAACGGCATCAAACCCGCCCGTTTTTCCTTCATAACACACACACCAGGGAGGCCCGCGTCTCCCTGGACTGTTTTTACGTCGGCTGCGCGGCCTGAATCTGCTCTCTGAGCGCCGTGTCCGCCTGCATATCCGCTTCAAGATTGCGCAGCGGCGGAAAGAACAGCGCGGTCGTGCTGCACAACAGGCACGTGATGCCCGCCAGCGCGAACCAGAACCGCACCCCGACCGCGTCCGCAACCGGACCCGCGATCAGCAGGCTCACGGGCGTCACCGCCGACGTGATCGAGTTCATCAGCGTGAAGATGCGCCCCTGCATGCTGGGTGCCACGTTCAACTGCAAGATCGCGTGCAGCGGCCCGTTCGTGATCGGGAACATGAAGCCCGTGAAGAACAGCCCGCCCAGCGCGATCGCAAATCCGCTGGCCGGAGCCATTCCCACCACCGCCATGCCGATCCCCTGCCCGCACAGCCCGAACCCGGCGGTATCCATCAGCCGCTTGAAGCCACCCCAGACCCCCAGTGTCAGCCCGCCCAGCACGATCCCGATCCCCCACGCGGAGTCCATCCACGCGAGCTGAAGCGCCTCTCCTCCGAAGTGATCGGTCACCAGTATCGGTATGAGCGCGATCGCGGGGAAAAACACGAAACTCACCACGATGGCGACGCCGAAGAACGTCATCAGGCCCGGCAGGTGCGCCGCATACCGGAACCCCTCGGCCAGATCGTGCAGCACGCCGGGCCTGCCGCTTCCAGCGCGATCGGGTTCCGGGTCCGGCTGCGGCACGGCGATGAACAGCAGCGGCGCGATCGCGATCGCGGCGGTGGCGATGTCGATCGCCAGCACCTGCTCGATCGGCAGCGCCTTCAGCAGCAGCGCGCCGAACGGCGGCGCGACGATGTTGATCGCGCCCGACAGCATCTGGTTGAATCCCGCGACACGCGGCAGGTGTTGTTTGGGGACCATCAGCGAGGTGGAGGCCTGCATCGCGGGCCAGTGGAACGCCCCGCCCGTCGAGCGCAGCATCAGGACGAGGAACACGTGCGGGGTGTCCGCCGCGCCCACCGCGAACAGGGTGACCAGCCACAGCGTCGAGAGCGCCACGCCGCCGTCCGCCGCGATCATCACGACGCGCCGGTTCCACCGGTCCACCAGCGCCCCCGCCAGGGGACCGATCAGAATCTGGGGGAGCTGCCCGACCAGGGTCGCCGTGGCGAGCACGGTCGCTGATCCGGTTTCCTTCGTCAGCCACCAGATCAGCGAGAACTGCACGAGCTGGCTGCCCAGCAGTGAAAAAGCCTGCCCGGTCCAGATGGCGGCGAACAGCGTTTTCCAGCGCTGGCCGTCCTGCCAGGGGTGTTGCGGTGTCGGTGAAAGGTCTGTGGTCATACGGCCTCCCCACCCAGCACGATCGTTTGTGAAAATGCTTACAAACTATGCTCGTAGTGTACGCCGCTTTCGCTGATTCCGGTAAAACGTCGGCGGGCGTTCCGCGCCTGCCTGCGCCCCGCGTGGGCGCGGCGTGCTAAAATGAGGGGGCTGTCTTTTTGCCGGGCAAAATGCACTTGATACTTTAAGGATTGCAGGAGCTTTTATGGGCAAGTTGTTGGTCCTCGCCGAACCCTATCACCTGGATTACGAGTCTTTTGAAGATGAGTCTTTAGCGCCCGATGGCATCCGCATCAAGACGCTCTATTCCGGCATCAGCGCCGGGACGGAGCTGGCGCAGTATCGCGGCACGAGTCCGTTTTTGCACAAGCGCTGGGACGTGGATCGCCGCCTGTTCGTGCCGGACGAGGCGACCTCGCTGACCTATCCCGTCCGCAGCCTCGGCTACGAGGAAGTGGGCGAAGTGGTCGAGGTCGGCCCGGCGGTGGAAGGCGTCACGGTCGGTCAGCGTGTGTTTGGCACGTGGGGCCACCGCACGCATTACGTCGCCGCGCCGGACTACGTGTTGCCCCGGCTGATGCCGGACGGCCTGGACCCCGTGCTCGGCATTTTTTCGCACCTGGGCGCCATCGCGCTCAACGGCGTGCACGATGGCCGCATCCGCATCGGCGAGACGGTCGTCGTGTTTGGCCTGGGCGCGCTCGGCCAGATCGTCGTGCAGGCGGCGCGCCAGTCCGGCGCGCACGTCATCGCGGTCGATCTGCACGCCTCGCGGCGCGGGATGGCCGCTGCGATGGGCGCGCACGTCACGCTCGATGGCGGCCAGGGGCAGGTAGCCGAAGCGATCAAGGATCTGACCGGCGGGCGCGGCGCGGATGTGTGCTTCGAGGTCACCGGCTCGACGCGCGCGCTCAACGAGGCGATCCGGTCGGCGGCCTATTCGGCCCGCGTCGTGGCGATGGGTTTCTTCCAGGGCGAGGCGCAGGGCCTGTTCCTGGGCGAAGAATTCCACCACAACCGCATCAACGTGGTCTGCTCGCAGATCTCTGGCTCCGACCCGGAGCTGAAGTACCGTTGGGACAAGATGCGCCTGTGGCAGACGGCGATCCGCTTGCAGGCTGAAGGCACGCTCGACCTGCGCCCGCTGATCACGCACACCGCGCCGTTTGGCGCTGCCGCCGGGCTGTTCGATCTGCTGGATCGCACGCCGGACGCGATCCTTCAATCAGTGCTGACTTTTGAGCCGGACGCAGCAGGGCAGAAGGGCTGAAATGGACCGTTTGCGCACGGGGATTTTAGGTTGTGGCAGCTTCGCGCACCGTCACGCGCAGATCCTGGCCGCCTTGGGCGATCAGGCGGAAATGGTCGCCTTCAGCGACCGCAACGAGTGGAAGGCCCGCGCCTTTGCCGACCAGTACACGGCGGGGCAGGCAGCGGTCTTCACCGATCACCACGCCCTGCTGGACGCCGCGAATCTCGATCTGCTGATCGTCTGCCTGCCGCCCTACGGCCACACCGACGAAGTCGAGATGGCGGCGGAGCGCGGCGTGCATCTGCTGATCGAAAAGCCGATCGCGCTCGATTCGGAGCAGGGTTGGCAGATGGTCGAGGCCGCCGAACGCGCCGGGATCAAAACGCAGGTGGGCTTCATGTTCCGCTTTGGTGAGGCCGTGGAACAGCTTAAAACGCTGCTGGCCTCGGGCGAAGTCGGCCAGCCCGGCCTGATGAGCGCGCGCTACTTCTGCAACGCGCTGCACGCCGACTGGTGGCGCATGCGCGAAAAGTCGGGCGGTCAGTTGGTCGAGCAGATCATCCACATGTTCGACCTGCTGCGCTATCTGGTGGGCGATGCGCTCACCGTTTACAGTCGCCAGGAGAACCTGTTCCACACCGAAGTTCCCGGCTACACCGTCGAGGACATCAGCGCGACCGTGGTCGGCTTCGAGAACGGCGCGTTGGGCGTGGTCTACGCCACCAACGGGGCCATCCCCGGCAAGTGGATCAACGACTACCGCGTGGTGGCGCAGAAGCTCACCGCCGAGTTCACCGACGCCAACCACGCCACCTTTACCTTCACTGACGCGCCCGATCGTCCGCCGCAGGTCATCGCCTCCGACCGGGACTTCCGCCGCGCGCAGATGCAGGATCTGCTCGACGCGATCCGCACGGACGGTCAGACACGCACGCCGCTGCGCGAGGGCGCGAAGTCGCTCGACCTCGTGCTGGCCGCGATGCGTTCCGGCGCGTCGCACGGTGAGGTGACCTTGTGAAACTCACCCTGACGCCGCAGGGCGCGTTCGCGCTGGAAACGGCGGCCCTGGCGCTGCGCGGGCTGTGCCCGGTCGTGAACGGGCGTCCGCTCAAAGCGTGCGTGCTGGAGGTGCTCGAGCATGCCGCCGGGGTCCGTGTCCGTTGGACCGGGCCGGACCTGGATGGGGCCGCGTTCGAGTTGGAGGCGGCGCATCGTGCCGCCCCCGACCGCGTAGAGTTCCGCTGCCGCCTGATCGGCTGGCCCGACGCCGCGCTGGACTCGTTCGGCCTGCGCTTCGAGCGTGTAGAGAACCTGCGCGCTTACCTGCGCAATGGCTACTTTAGCTGGGACGGCAGCTTTTACGTCGAGCCGGAAGCGCTGGCCGTGGCGGGCGTGCGCGAGCCGCGCCTGCAAACCGGGTACGCCATGACCCAGCTTTTGCCGCGTACCGGGGCGGGTGCGGTCGTGATCGGCTTCGACCGCCACGATCGTTTTCAGCAGACGTTCACCGTCGATGCCCACGCCGCGCCGCCTTCGCTGACGGTCCTGACGCTGTGGGATCGCAAGTCGCCCGCGCCGGATGGCGTCTGTGAATCCGAGCGGCTGGTCGTGCTGGAACACGCCGATGTCGAGGAATCCCTGCGTGCCTGGGCGCGGCTGGTTGCGCAGGCCGCGCCGGTCCCGCCGCGCGTGCCCGACGCGCCGATCACCGGCTGGTGCTCGTGGTACAACCTCTACGCCAGCCTCAGCGAAGATATCGTGCGCGGCCATCTGCGCGGCGTGGCGGAGGTCGCCTCGCGCGAGGATCTGCCCATGCGCGTCTTCCAGCTTGATGACGGCTTCACGCCCGAAATGGGCGACTGGCTGGAGGTCAAACCACAGTTCCCGCGCGGCATCAAGCCCGTGCTCGACGAGATCCGCGCGGCGGGCTTCGTGCCGGGCCTCTGGATCGGGCCGTTCATGGTCGGCAACCGCAGCCGCCTCTACCGCGAGCATCCCGATTGGGTCGTGCGGGACCGGCTCACAGGCGGGCCGCTGGCGCTGATGACGTTTTACGGCGAGTTCCGCTGGCACAAGCGCAGCGAGGAGTACTACATCCTCGACACGACGCACCTCGCCGCCTTTGACTACTTGCGGCAGGTGTTCCGCACGTGGCGGCACGACTGGGGCTGCGAGTACTTCAAGACCGACTTCATGCACTTCCCGACCGAACACGGTCCCGACCGGGCGCTGTGGCACACGCCGGGCCTGACCCGCATCGAGATCTGGCGGCAGGTGGCTGAGATGATCCGCGAGGAAATCGGGGACGCGACGTGGCTGGGCTGCGGCTGTCCGCTGTGGGCGTCGGTCGGCTTGGTGGACGCGGTGCGCATCGGGCGCGATGTGGGCGTGCAGTGGGCGGGCAACCAGTCCGCCCAGTCGATGCTGCGCGATCAGGCGACGCGCAGTTTCGGCGGTGGCATCCTGTGGCAGACCGATCCCGACTGCATCCTGCTGCGCGAGCGTTTCCACCACCTGACGGACGCCGAGGTGCGCGCGCTGGCGATCTACGCCGGGATGTCCGGTGGGCTGATCATGACCAGCGACGCGCTGGACGAGCTTTCCGAGGACCGTCTGCGGCTGTGGAAGCTGGTGCTGACGGATTGGCGCAGCCATTGCCGCTACCCGCTTCTGGGGCAGTCGCCGCTGGTGATCGAGACGCCGCCGGGCGCGGCTTCCCCGTCGATCCGCGCCCTCGACCCGGTGATGGTCCAGGTGCGCACGCCGGGCGGCGCCAGCCCGAACGACGATGCGGCGCTGTTCGTCTTCAACACGGGCGAGATCCCGGTCCAGCGGCGCTACACGCTGGCGGCTCTGGGGCTGCCTGCCGCGCGCTGCGTGATGGAATGGCCGTCGGGCGAGCGCTGGCCGGACCCGGTAGACACGATCGATCTCACGCTCGCGCCGCACGCCGGAACGCTGCTGTTCCTCAGCACCGTGCCGCTCGATCGCCTACCCGCCCACCTGCCATAGCCAGCCATAGGAACGTGCTTTTTGTAGGGGCGATGCTTGCATCGCCCGTCCAGCGAAAGAACGGGTAGAGCAAGCTCTACCCCTACGGTGACTACCGCTGGCGCTTTGGCTCCACTCCAGGGAAAACGGTCCTGTTTGGTCCGTTAGCTTATGGCCTATGGGTTAGAATCCCACCTCCACAAACCCCCATTGGGCCCGCCTGTCTCCCCTCTCCAACTTGATTGGAGAGG
>NZ_DAISHJ010000114.1:0-16435 GCF_036822615.1 Aggregatilinea sp.
CGCGCCAGCCGCGTCGAGCCGGACGGATCGGGCGAGACGTTGGAGCCGCGCGGACTGCCTGCGCCGCCGCTGGCCGAGCCGGGCGCGGTGCTGTACGAGCCGGACCCGGCGATCATCCGCGCGGGGCTGCTGGCCGAACTGGGCGAGCGGCTGAGCGTGCCGGTTTTCCGGCTGGACGAGAGCATCGCCTATCTGGTGGCGGATACGTGGATCGTCTCGCCATGGGCGCGGGCGTGGCCAGTGTGGGAGTGGATGCCGTTCAACCTCAAGCGCCTGCGGGCGGCGCTGCGCGCACGCGGCATTGGGCGCGTGACGGTCAAAAAGCGGGGCAGTCCGCTCGCGCCGGAAGACCTGATCCGCCAGCTTAAGCTGGGCGGGGAAGGGGAATCCGCCGTGGTGGTACTGACGCGCGTCGCGGGGCAGCACACGGCATTGATCTGCGGTGAGCGCTTATAGGCGCGCGGCGGTGGGCAGCGATAGACCTACGCAAAGGGATATACGATGGATTTTGTGGATTTTATCACTAACAATATCGACTGGCTTATTTGTGCGGGCGGCATCCTGGGCTTCGTCGGCACGGTGGTGGGCTGGAGACCCGTCTTCAACGAGGAGCAGATGTCCACCTGGGTCGAGCGCTACGGACTGAAGCGCGTGCGCATCGTCGTGGCGATCGTTTATCTGGTGCTGGGTTTCTTCGGCGCGGTGATGGCGCTGCTCGGCTAAACACCCCGGCGTCCCTCCAATCCCGTTGGAGATGGCCGGGGCGAGATTTCTTTTTTGCCTTTCGCCAGACGCTGTTTAGTAGGGCAGGTTATCCTGGTCGCGGCGCTCGCGGCTGCGGCGAATGATGTCCTCAACCCGCGATTCCAGATCGTTGGGCGCGGGCGCGCTGCCGCTGGCCGGACGTGAGCGGCGGCGCGAGCGTGAGGATCGCTGCGAGGGCTGCTCGACGGGGCGCGACTGCTGCTGGCGGGGCTGCTGTGGCCGCGACTGCTGGACGGGTAGATCCTGCGTGACGTTGCTGGTGAATCCGCTGGTCATGCCGCTGGTGCGCGGATCGGTGTACGAGTCGGTATACACCCGCGACGATCCGCCACCCGGCGCCAGGTAGCCGGAACTCATGTCGTCCTGGATCTGCGTCGGCACGATGGGCGGGCGCTCCTGTTCGGGGCGGCGCGAACTGGGCGTGGGCGCTTGCAGGTTGCGCAGCACGACGGCCAGCCCCATCGAGATCAGCACGATGCCCGCGTAAACCCAGATGTCGATCTGCAGCCCGTCGCCGTCGTTCATAACCTTCACGATTTCGTTGACGACTTCGATGACGCTGAAGACGGCCATCCACACGCCCGCGACCCAGATTAACAGCGAGGTGTGCCAGCCCCGGCTGCGCTGGTAGATGGCCGAGGTGAGCAGGATGATGCTCAGGACCATCAGCAGCAGCCACGGGTAATCGACCAGATGCATGATGAAGGCGAAGCCCGCCCAGATGATGACGGCGGCCCAGGTCAGTGCTTCGATGCTGCGCTCCGAGTTCGTCTTCACGAGATTTCTCCTTACTCACGTCCGCAGAGGTGTGCGAGGCGCGAGACGGTTACCCTTACGACACATTCCGGTACTTCATACGCCTCTATCCGCTGGCGTTAAACTTGTGTTGATTATCCGTTGCATGGCGGCGTGTTGCAAGCCACCTGGACGAATTCATCACGGGGCCGGGCCCTCGCCGCGCGCCGGTCCGGCTTCGGCTTTGACTTTCCCTGCAAGTGCGGCGATAATTTCAGGCAGTTGGGCCGTACCCTGCATCCGACGAAAAGGACTCTCATGGAACCACGCAGACCGTTGCGTCAGGAATGGCTGACCTGGAATGAAGTGGACAAGCTGGTGGATGTGCTGCTGCCGCAGCTCCGGGCCAGCGGCTCGTTCGACGCGATGATCATGATCACGCGCGGCGGCATCGTGCCCGGCGGTCTGCTCAGTGAAGCGCTGGACATCACGAACGTGCTGACCGCGGCGGTCGATTTCCCGCGCGAGCTGGATCGGGACGAAAAGGCGCGGCTGCTGGTGTGGCCGTCGTTCTTGCAGTTTCCCGACAATGCGCTGCTCGAAGACCGGCACATCTTGATCGTGGACGACGTGTGGGGCAGTGGGCGGACCAGCACGGCGGTCAAGAACCGCTGCCAGTCGGCGGGCGCTACACCGTTCACATGCGTGTTCCACTTCAATCCTTACCGCTCGTTGTTCAGCCGGGCGGAACCGGATTTTTATGGCGCGGTCACCGATGCTTATATTGTATACCCGTGGGAGATTGATCGGGGCCTGCACGGTATTCCTACCGGGGGCATGCCCGATCCGAATTAGCAGCGCCGCAGCCGCCGATCAGGGCCGGGTGTTGTACCAAGAAAACGGCTCGGCCCCCGCACGCCACCGTGCCAATATGTCCTCGATGGTATCCTGTGCTGACTGCTGCACCGCTTCTGGATAGCCGAACAACACCCTGTGCTCCTCGAACTCGTCTTCGTCGAGGATCATCATTCGTCCATCCGCCCAGATTTGCACGTCAAGGTCAAGGTCGACATACGCGATCTCGCCGTCGCGGATCTCCGGTGGCAGGCCGACGTTGCAGTAATAATTCCTGAACTGCCACGACTCATCGTAGTTGACGTAGACGTTGTACCACTGCTCGCGCCAGAAGAACATGTCCGAGGGGCGAGTGATGGCCCACGACTTGCCGCGCGTCAGGTGGTTGATTTCGCCGCCGACCGGCGTGCGCATCCACAGGCGGGTGCCGTCATCGTCCATGAGGTGCAGCGGCAGCGTGATGTGCAGCCGCCCGTCATATTTGTAGACGTTGAGCCGCCACAACGGGCCGGGTGCAGGAATCGAGTCAGCGTTCATTGAGTTTTGAGGGGTGAAAAGGGAGAAACGAACAAAAGCCCCGGCGGGACTGGGGCTGTGCCATCACGAACCAGCAAACTGGCTGTGTGCGGGATTACTCCATCTCTTCTTCCGCTGGCGCGCCGCCGCCCTTGCGGTAGCGGTAGGTGATGCGCCCACGGGTGAGGT
This sequence comes from Aggregatilinea sp., assembly GCF_036822615.1. NCBI lineage: Bacteria > Bacillati > Chloroflexota > Anaerolineae > Aggregatilineales > Aggregatilineaceae > Aggregatilinea > Aggregatilinea sp. Next base: position 3,061 of record NZ_DAISHJ010000114.1, read on the forward strand.
CATAGGGAGTCATCTCAACGCGCACACGGTCCCCCAACAGGATGCGGATATAGTACTTGCGCATCTTGCCGGAGAGATAGGCCAGCACCTTGTGCCCGTTATCCAGCTCAACGGTGAACTGGGTGTTGGGAAGGGCTTCTACGACGGTCCCTTCCATTTCGATCTTGTCGTCTGTGCGTTTCGCCATCGAGATGTTTGTCTGCTTTCTGGCGTCTAATTAAACGCCGGGTCTAGAGAACGCGTCAGCGACGGTCCTCTATGACCCAGCCGCTGCGATCGTTGAGAATCGCGTCGTTAACTCGCTCTGGTCTTGCGCTGCTTGCGGCGCGCGCGTCGGACTGCCTTCTTCTTCTGGATACGACGCAGTTCACTTTTGGAAACGTGCCAGCGCTTACGCCGTACCGTGCTGAGGATGCCGTCCTTGGCGACCTGCTTCCGGAAGCGCTTGAGCAGCTGCTCTTGCGACTCGCCGGACTGCAACTCCACATGGGCCATGTTCTCACCACCCTTCTATAATGGTTTTTTGGCTCTGCCGGGCTGCGATGCAGTCAGAAAAAAGACGGAGTTAAAAAGAAAGGCAGGTTACGCAGAACCTGCCTCATCCGTCTTCAAGATCGGTTGATGCTACTCCGCGACTGGCTCTTCCTCGGCAACCGGTTCAAGCTCATCCGATTGTACCGTGTAAGCCTCGCTTTGACCAGCGTCAATTTCGTCCTGCGGAGCGTCGAATGTCTCGCCTTCGCTGGCTTCCAGCGTGGGCAGGTTATTTTCCACGTCGCGGATGCTGAGGCCCAGGCGCTGGCGATGGGATTCGATGCTGATGATCCGGGCCGAGATCGTATCGCCTTCGCGCAGGATCTCCGCCGGATTCTCCGGGGTGGGGTCAGCGATCTGGCTGGCGTGCAGCAGGGCTTCGATGCCCGGGTCGAGGCTGACGAACGCCCCGAACTGCGTCACGCGGCTGACCACGCCTTCGACCACCTGGCCGACGTGGTACAGTTCGTCCACCTGCGACCAGGGATTCGGCTGGAGCCGCTTGAGCGACAGCCCGATGCGGCGGCCTTCCTGGTCCAGACGCAGCACATACACGTCGATCTCGTCGCCCACGTTGAGCAGTTCACGCGGGTGCTTGACGCGGTGCCAGGCTAGCTCACTGATGTGAATCAGACCGTCAGCTCCGCCGAGATCAACGAACGCGCCGAAGTCCCGCAGGCCACTCACGCGGCCACGGCGAACCTCGCCCTCGTGGAGTTCCCCGAGCAGCGCGTCCTTGCTCGCGTCGCGGATCTCCCGTTGGGCTTCACGCTGGCTGAGGACCAGACGGCGACGGCGACGGTTGACCTCGATCACCTTCACGGAAATCTTCTGGCCAATCATCGACATCAGGTGCGCCCGGCGCTCTTCTTCGTTCAGGCCGCGCGGCAGATCGATGACGTGGCTGGCGGGAATGAATCCGCGCAGGTTGCCGAAGGGCACAATGAGACCGCCCCGGTTCGCATCCGCGACGAAGCCATCGACGATGTCTTCGGTCGTCAGCATCTGCTCGGCGTTCAGCCAGTCTTCGTTCTGTTTGGCCTGGGAGATCGACACGATCATGTTGCCGTCTTCGTCTTCCGACCGGACGATCATGACCGGAACTTCGTCTCCAAGCTTGAAGGTGACGTCTTCGCCAAGCTTTTCGAGGTCGCTGCGGGGCACAACGCCATCACGCTTGGTCCCAATATCAACGAGCATACCCAGGTTGTCGATCGACAGGATGACACCGGTGACGATGTCGCCCCGTCCGGGCTGCTCGGTTGAGAAGGACTCCTCAAGCAAAGTGAGGAAATCCATCTCGGCTTCCGTCGTGTCGCTGTTTATGTTTAGATTGACCATCTTATCTATTTTTGTCTAGTCCCCCCAGGGGTCGGATGTGGAGTGGCTTCGGGCAGTAGCAGCAAAAAACCGGCTGGCCACCTACTTCATGATGAGAGCGTGGCACGCCGGTCGATGGATCTTGCTTACCTGGAACGCACTGCGCTGCGTTGCTGCTTGGAACGCGCTTGCAAGCTAAAAGTGCCTGCGTGACTAACTGCGTGGAACGTCCGAACAGCCAAGACTACTCGCGCAAGAGCGCCCTCCTTCCCGAAAGTCCGTCGCATTATAGCTACGCGAGCGAACTTTGTCAAACCGATTGCGCTTCAAGACACAAAATCGGTAAAACGCTGCGCAGGAGATGAACTGCGCGCCGTGAGGATCGCCCGGCAGGGCGAGAGTGGAGTGTGAAACGCGCAGGCAATTTTGCCTGCGCGCTGTGATCACGATTCGCGCTCTTCTTCCGATTCTTCTTCTGGCTCGCTGCTCGCCTCCGGCGGCTCGGCGACTGCCGAATCCTCGGCCTCCGGCGCGGCTTCCGCAACTACCGCGGCGGGGGCTTCTTCCTCGACCTCCGGTGCGGCTTCCGCAGCCACCGCGGCGGGGGCTTCTTCCTCGACCTCCGGTGCGGCTTCCGCAGCCACCGCGGCAGGGGCTTCTTCCTCGACCTCTGGCGCGGCTTCCGCAGCTACAGCGACGGGGGCTTCTTCTTCGGCGGCTTCCGCCTCTTCTTCGCCTTCAGGCCGCGAGAGGACCGGCTGTTCCGTGCCCCACCGCTGCGTGAAACCTACGCGCCGCTGATCCGGTTCCAGGCGGCTGATGCGCAGTTGGAGCCGGTCGCCCTTCTTGACGTAGCTGTACGGCTCCTTGAGCGAGCCGTCGCCCATCTCGCTGAGGTGCAGCAGCCCTTCCAGGCCGTCGTCCAGCGCGATGAATGCGCCGAAGTCCACGACGTTGGTGACCGTGCCTTCGACCTGCATACCTTCGTGATAGCGCTCCAGCGCATCGTCCCACGGATCGGGCAGCAGGCGTTTGCGGCTGAGCGCGATCCGGTTTGTGTTGCGGTCGAGGCTGAGCACGTAGACGTCGATCTCCTGGCCGACCTTCAGCACGTCGCGCGGGTGATCGACACGATGCCATGCCAGCTCGCTGACGTGGATCAGGCCGTCCGCGCCGCCCAGGTTGACGAACGCGCCGAAGTCGCGCAGACCGGTGACGGTCCCGCGCACCATGTCGCCTTCGTGCAGCTCGGAGAGCAGGCGGGCTTTCTGCTGCGCGCGCCATTCGCGCTGTGCTTCGCGCTGGGAGAAGATCAGGCGGCGGCGATCCTGGTCCACTTCGATGACCTTGACGCCGAGCTTGTCGCCTACCAGCGAGTTCAGCGCGTCGCGGCGCTCGTTGCCTTGCAGCCCCGCGCTGACCGAAACCAGATGCGAGGAGGGGATGAAGCCCTCCAGCATATTCCAGCGGACCAGCACACCACCGCGATTGTGGTCGGTGACGGTAACTTCTACAACCTCGTCTTTTTCAAGCAGCTCACGCGCCTTGTCCCAGTCGTACTGCTGGAGGCCCATGTTGATCGATACGACGAGATTGCCATCGCTGTCACGCGGGTTCAAGACGTACACTGGCACGGTTTGGCCGACCTTTAAGGACCGCCTGAAGGTTTCGTCCAGGCGTTCGAGGTCCTGCGCGGTGACGATGCCATCCTTCTTGGCCCCCAGTTCGACGATGATCTCGTTCGGCTCAATTTGCAAGATGGTAGCTTGCCGAATCTCGCCCCGACGTGGTGGCGTATAGTCGAATGAAGCGTCGAGCAGCTCTGCAAAGCTCTGCTCTGACATGGCGTCATCCTGGCCTGGCGCGCCAGAATTACGGGCTGATTCATTCTCGGACGCCGCTTGCTGTTGCTTATTTTCCTCGAAGTCCATGCTAATCTACCACCTTTGTTGGGAGTGTTTCGAAATCGCAGCGGGAGTGTCCCGATTTCGCCCGCAACTCTTTCATGTATTTAATCATATCATAATCATAATTTAGAAGCAGACGCAGACGAACGTTGGAACCCAACTGCGAAGACAATTAATAGTTCAAGTATAGCTTGACGCCCATTTTACAACAAGCGGACCTACTTCCCGTTACAGTCCACCCCGTCTGTCGCTGTTAATGCGCGCCACTGTGGCATAGACGTAGCCATTGGGTAAGTTATTTTCATAAGCTATATATAAAGGTCAAACGTGCCTGCCTGCCGCTGCATCAGCTAACACACGACTTTACAGTTATATGATCGATGTCCCGCACCTGCCAAACAACCTCACCACTGAAAATCTGCCGCCCCTGAAAATTGCGGTTGGAGGCAGATTCTCGCTCCGGCGTGTTCAGCAGCGCGAAGGAGCGGTAGAATAGTGCGGTTTTGTTGAAAATTACCACTTCGCGCCTCGGGGTGACAGCATCCCCGGTTTGCTGCGTATATGACAGTACAATACAGGACGCTCCGTCTCTGACACCGACCATCACGCCGTCAAGGGAAATTCTATGCTAGGTCGCCGTACGCAATCTGCTCGCTGGACAACACGTTGGATCAGCGGCGTTCGGGAATTAAGTCACACCCCGGTTCGATTCGCATTTCATCTTGCTTTTGCCCGCCTCATCACCCAATGGCGTTCGCTGCTCACGATTTTTGCAGGGACCGTGCTGGCCGCATCGGTCGGTGCGCTGGTCCCGCTCTATACGACGGCAGTGGCCCAGGTGGGCATGCTGCAGCGATTGGAGCAGCAGCCTTCGCAAGATGTGAATGTCTCGGCCAATATCAGCCTGCGCGGCAGCGCGGCGGAGGCGGCGGGCGGACTCGCACAGCAGGCGGACGGAGCGACCGCGCTGACGCAGGACCTCGTGCAGCAGGATCTGAGCGACATCGACGGCTGGGTCGATCAGGTCGTGACCTACGTCGAAAGCGAGGCGATGGGCCTGTCGATTCGCTCGGAAGAGTCGGACGAGCTGGTCCCGCTGGTGGGCGTGCGTGGCCGCGTCGGCTACGACGATCACTGGACAGACGTTGTCAGCGTCGTGAGCGGGCGGCTGCCCAACGAAACGCCCGAAGGCGACGTAGACATGGAGATCGTGATTGGCTTGCCGGTCGCCAACGAGCTGAACCTGTCGGACGGCATGGTCGTCGTATTCGACCAGGGCATGAACAACCAGGGACAGACCGGCGGCGGTCACCCGACCAGCCGGCCCATCACGGCGGCAATCGTGGGCGTGGTTGCGCCGCTGGACGAAGAATCGCCGTACTGGATGGACCCGTCGCCGCTGCGCCTGATCGACAAGGCGAGCGGGGCAGGGCTGTGGGACTACGAATTTGCCGCGCTGACCACGCGCGAGGCCGCGTTCCGCGCCGGATCGGAATTCCTGCCCGATACGCCGACGCGCATCGGCTGGCGTGTGCTGTTCGCGCACGAAAATCTGCCGTTCGCGCGGGTCGATCAGGCCCGCGAAGCGCTGCGCACGTTCGGGCGCAACATGCAGTATACGTTCAAGGATTCGCTGATCCCCAGCGCGGTCGATGCGGCGGCGGGCGCGCAGCGCCAGGACCTCGCATTCAATTACGCCACGCGCCTGATCGATTATGACGCCCTGCGCGACGACGTGGACTCGGGCATCCTGCTCACCTACGCCAAAGAAGTTGATCTGCTCGATGCCCCGTTTGGCCTGCTGCTGCTGCAGGTGGGTGCGCTGGTGCTGTTCTTCCTGATGGTGACGGCGGCGCTGGTCCGGCGCAGCGAGCGGCGCGAGATCGCCATGCTGCAAAGTCGCGGCGCGCTGGACAGCCAGATCTTGCTGCTGCGCGGGATCGAGGCGCTGTTGTTGTGCATTCTGGCGGTGCTGATCGCGCCGTTCCTGGCGCAAGCGCTGCTCAAGGTGCTGGGGCCGATCGTGGCGAACACGGACGAGTTCCCGCTGCCACTGACGGGGCGGGTGTTCACCTACGCGGCGGTGGCGGCGGGCGTGACCTTCCTGACGCTGATGGGCACGCTGCGGCCCGTGCTGCGCCTGCCGCTGATCCAGGCGGGCGGCGCGGCGATGCGCAGCGGCAGCCAGCAGTGGTGGCAGAAGCTCTATCTCGACGTGATCCTGGCGCTGGTGGGGCTGGGCGCGCTGTGGCTGCTGGTCCGGCGCGGATCGCCCTTCGCAGACGTGAACCTGGGCGGCCAGCAGGCCGACCCGCTGATGCTGATGGCTCCCGCGCTGCTGTTCCTGGCGCTGGGCAGCCTCGCGCTGCGCTTCTTCCCGATCCTGACCGGGATGCTGGCGCGCGCCGCCGCTGCCGGGCGCGGACTGGTCAGCGCGCTGGCGAACTGGCAGCTCAGCCGCGAGCCGGTGCATTACGGGCGCATCACGTTTTTGCTGGCGCTGGCGGTCGGCATCGGCTGGTTTGCGACCAGCTTCCGCGCGACCGTCTCCAACAGCCACGAAGATCAGGCCAAATATACGGTTGGCACGGACGTGCGCTTCACCGAGCGCGACACCAACCTGAACGCCAACCGCGCCCGCAGCGCCGACTACTACGAAGCGCAGGACGGCATCGCGGCGGCGAGCACCGCCTACCGCGTGCGCAACGTCAACCTGAGCACGAGCATCGCGGGCGATCTGCGCGGCACGATTCTGGGCATCGACCCGGAGACGTTCGGAGATACGCTCTACTGGCGCTCCGATCTGGGCGCGATCAACATTTTGCGTCTGCCCAAAGATCCGATCGATCTGCCGGAGCGCGGCGAAGAAATGCCGCTCGTGCCGGACAAGATCGGGCTGTGGGCGCGCATGGAGACGACCGGCTTCGGCTTCACCAGCGATCAGGTCTATCAGGCCAGCGTGTCGCGCCTGACGAACCGCACCGACCTCTATTTCCGCTTCCTCGATGCGAACGGCGCGTGGGTCGTTGTGCCCGTGGAGCCGGTCGAGATCGAATACAACCGCGTGGGCACGGATGCGCCCGGCGCAGAGGCGCGGGCGTTCGTCACGAGCGGGTGGGTGTACATGGAGGCGGATCTCTCCGCGCTGACCTATACCCCGGCGGCCCCGCTGCGGCTCGTCTCGATGTACTGGGAATACCGCAGCCCGAACAGCCGCTCCGGCGAGCGCGGCCTGCGCCTGACGCTGGCCCAGATGACGCTCCACCAGGGCAGTGACGTGACGCCCTATCCGATTTTCTCCAGCGGAAGCTGGGAGTTCGCGTACGACCGGGGCGCGACCGCCACGGGCCGCACGCTGCCCGGCGCGCATCTCGACGGCGAGCGCGACGACTCGATTTATTTCCTGTGGGATCAATCCGCACAGCGCACCATCGTCGGCGGGCTGCTCAACTACCCCGATCTCGGCCCGCTGGACGCGATCGTCAGCAGCCGCGTGCAGGCCGAAAACGGCCTCGCGGTCGGCCTCGACGTGCCCGCGTTCACGGTGGTCAACATCGGCGGGCGCAGCGTGCAGTTTACGCCCGTTACCGTGGCCGATTACTACCCGTCGCTGTTCAACCGCGATCCGTCCGACAGCATCCCCAAGGGCGATTCGTTCGTGGTAGTGGACGAGCGCGAGCTGATCTACACGCTCAACCGGCGTCCGAGCGGCACGTTCTACCCGGACGAGGTGTGGCTGCGCGTCGATGACACGGTCGATCCGGGCAGCGAGTCGCAGGTCAACGCGACGCTGCGCGAATTCGACGACGAGAGCACGGTGATCCTCAGCAGCGCGACGCTGGCCGAAGAACTGGGCCGCCTGCGCACCAATCCGCTCGGCCTGGGGCTGATGGGCCTGATGTATCTGGCGTTCATCGTCGCGCTGGCGCTGAGCGTGGTCGGCTTGCTGACGTACGTCGGGCTGACGGCGCAGTCGCGGCGCACGGAGTTCGGCGTGCTGCGCGCGCTCGGCCTCTCGTCGCTGCGCGTGGTCGGCGGGCTGGCGCTGGAACAGGTGATCGTGATGGGCATTGCGGTCGCGCTGGGTGCGCTGTTGGGCGGCGTGCTCGCCAGCCAAGTCGTGCCGACGCTGGCGCTGGGCGCGACGGGCGAGGACGTAGTGCCGCCGTTCGTGATGCGTGTGGAGACGCGCAACCTGATCGAATATGGCGTTTTGATGGTGATCGTGCTGGGATTGGTGCTGAGCTCCAGTTTGCTGCTGGTGCGGCGGCTGTCACTCTCACGCACGCTGCGGTTGGGCGATGAATAGGCCGCGCGGGGAAGCAGGGGACAACGAATGACCATTGGACTCATCCTCAAACGCATGCGCCGCGAGTGGCGCTCGCTGAGCATCCTGCTGCTGGCGGTGTGCCTGCTGACCGGGTTCTTCGCGCTGGGGCCGTTTTACGTCCGCGCGGTGACCGACGTGGGTCTGCGCTTCGACCTGGACAACGCCGCCCCGCGCGAGCGCCTGATCACGATCATCGTGGACAACGAGCCGCTGACGAGCGAGTCGTTTAACGTGGTGCGCGACGAATTGGGCGATCTGGCGGTGGGCTACCGCTACTTCGTCCGCGCCGACTACACGCCGCCGACGAGCGACCTGGGCGCGAATTCGCGCGATCTGGCGACGGCGGGCTACATCTTCCGCTACGGCGAAGTGGTGAACGCCACCTCGTCGCGCACGGATTCCGTATACCAGCCGTACGCATTCGCGGATATGCCCGCGATCCTGAACCTTCTCGAAGGGCGGTGGCCGGTGCGCCTGCCTACGCCCGATCAGGTCGATCCGGCAGGGCTGAGCGACGAAGAACAGCAGGCGCGGCAGATCGGCATCTACAACCGGGGCGAGGTCGAGGTCGTCGTGACGTCCACCGTCGCGGAGGCCGCCAACCTGGAACTCGGCAGCCGCATCGTGTTGGGCACGAAGCTGGCCGATGGGACCGGCGAAGTCGCCTCGATCGTCGTGGTGGGCATCGTGGAGCCGAAAGATCCCGGCGACCTGATCTGGGAAGGGAACCGCAACTTCCTCGAAGGCTCGCGGGTGGAAACGTCGCCCGGCAACTTCCGCTACGACTTCGGCATGGCCGCCATTCCCGAAGCCTACACCGACTGGCTGCGCGCCGTCACCCCCGGCAACAGCTACATTTACCAGTTCCAGACCAACACCGACGCGATCAGCGCCGACAACACGCGCGCCGTGTCCGATCATCTGACGGTGCTGCAAAGCCGCCTCAGCGCGTACCATCCCGGCCTGTCGGTGCTGAGCGGCCTGACGAACATCCTCGACAACTTCGCCGGGAATGTCTCGGAAACCGAAGGGCCGATCGTGCTGCTTTCCGGCGCGATCCTGATCATGATGCTCTACCACCTGATCAACACGGTGGCGCTGGTGCTCGAACAGCAGGGATCGGAGTGGAGCACCATCGTCAGCCGGGGCGGCAGCGTGCCCCAGTTGGTCGCGCTGCAACTGCTCACGGTCGGCGTGCTGGGGCTGATCGGCATGGCCGCCGGGCCGCTGCTGAGCGTGGTCTTCATGCGCGTGATGGAGCACTTCGGGCCGCTGTCGCGCGCGCTTGGCGGGCGTCCGCTTGGCTCGACGCACATCCCGTCCATTTCGATCTACATGAGCGTCGGCGCGTCGATCGCGGCGATCCTGGTGCTGACCTCGCCCGCGGTGCCCGCCGCCAACCGCAGCCTGCTGAGCCTGAAGCAGTTGGTTTCGCGCCCGCCGACGCGCCCCGCCTGGGCGCGCTTCGCGCTGGACTTCGTGCTGCTGGCGATCGGCCTGGGCTTCATGCTGCGCCTGTATTATCTGGTCGGCGGCAAGTTCGGGGATCTGCTGAACAACCTGTTCGCCGCCCCGCGCGACGTGATCCGGCTCATTGCCGATAACCTGACCGAGACCGGCGGCCTGAACGATCCGTTTAATCTGCTCGGTCCGGCGCTGGTGCTGACCGGGGCGGCGCTGCTGTGGCTGCGCTTCTTCCCGTGGCTGATGGACGTGTTCTCGCGGCTGTTTTCGCGCAGCCGCCACCTGACCACGCCGCTGGCGCTGTGGAACGTCTCGCGCGATCCGAGCCACTACGCGCAGCTGGTGCTGCTGCTGATCGGCACGCTGGCGCTGGGCACGGCCTCGCTGGGCCTGACTGCCACACGCGACCGGGGCGCGTGGGCCGCTGCGCACGAGGAAACGGGCGGCGGCGCGCGGGTGGAAATCAACCCGGCAGATCTGGACGCGACCACGGTCAACTGGGACCGCCTGCCGGGTGTCACGTCGTCCGCGATGTTCCTGCACGCGGAGGGCGATCCCGGCTCGTCGTCGCGCACGGACGTGCACATCTTCGGCGTGACCGAAGACGCGGCGAAAGCCTTCCCGGATCTGTTCGAGGCGATCAAGCCGCTGGCGGCGATCCCCGCGCCCGCGACGCCGGGGCTGGTCCTGCCCGACGACGCGAACGTGCTCTCGGTGCAGGTCTATTCCACGCCGCCGGAACGGGACGACGAGCCTGCCGTCTCGGTGCAGCTCACCGCCTATTTGCAGGACGCGCTCGGCGTGCCCTATACCGTGCCGCTGGCCGCGCCGGGCACGGGGCCGACCTCCGTCGCGCCGGACGCGGGCGAGTCCCTTCAGGCCATCACCAACGCGCCGACGCCGACCGACGAGTGGCTGACTTTCAGCGGCACGCTGCCCGAATCGGGACGTTTGCCGTACCATCTGATGCGTATCGGCATCAACGACCGCCAGGGTAACCTGGACGCCTTCGAGCATACCATTTACCTCGATCGCATCGCCGCGCAGGACGCGTTCGGCACGGCGGAGACGATCGAGAGCTTCGAGGACGAGACGAACCTCTGGGCCGAAGCGACGACCGCGAATCCTTACGCGTCGTCGTGGGCGGCGACCGCCGACAGCTTTAGCCGCGTGCAGGGCGTGATGCCTCAGCGTGTGACGGGCGAGGTTCCGGCGGTGGAAGGGGATGCCGTGCTGCGCCTGGATTACCGCGCGGGGCGGCTGGGCGGCGCGATGCGCGAGCCGAGCGTCGTGGTCAACGAGCCGCACGTCGGGCGCACCCCGGTCGTGATCACGCGCCGCTTCGCGGAGTTGTTCGCCGGGACCGGCACGTACCAGACTGCCGCTGACGAGCCGCTGGCCGTGGGTGAGGAAAAGAATATCGTGCTGAACGTCGGCACGGGATCGGTCGAGATCGGCTTCGTGGTCGTGGGTGTGGTGGACAGCATCCCCTCCGTGCCCGATAACGAACCGGCCCTGCTCGCGCCGCTGGACGTGATCCAGCCGGTGATCAATCAGGCGGCGGCGTCGAATGCCTTTTTCGACCGCAACGAAATCTGGCTGAATCTGCCCGACCGCGAGCCGGACGACGCGCTGCGTACCGCATTGGCGGATATGCAAGGCGTGGAAAACGTGGCCTGGGCGTGGACGCGCTACGGCGAGATCCAGCGCGAGCCGCTGCCGAGCGCTGTGGCGGGCATGTTGTTCGCCGGGTTCTGGATCAGCCTCGCGCTGAGCCTGCTCGACTTCGGCTTCTACCTGATGGTAACCGCCAAGCAGCGCTCGTTTACGTTCGGCGTGCTGCGTTCGCTGGGCTGGAACGCGAGCAACATCTGGCGGCTGCTGCTGATCGAGCAGATCGTATTGATCGCGCCCGCGCTGCTGATCGGCAGCCTGATCGGGCTGGGGCTGGCCTATTTGCTGCTGCCGTTCCTGGCGCTGGTCGGCGGCGAAACGCTGAGCATCCCGTGGCTGAGCCTGCTGGGCATGCTGGTGGCGCTGATTGCGTCGTACAGCGTGCTGATGGGCATCACCGCCGTGTACCTGCGCCGCATGAGCGTCAATCAGGTCTTGCGGCTGGAAGGTGAGTAGGGCGGATTAAACGCGACCTCACCCCCCGGCCCCCTCTCCAATCTGGGTTGGAGAGGGGGAGAAATCACTAAATCGGGGATTGTAGGGGCGGGGCTTGCTCCGCCCGGCGCACAAAAACGACGACAGCGTAGGGGCAGGTCACGAACTGCCCTCACGAGGCAAACCATAACAATCGAACACGCCGCAGGCGCAAAAGCGTCCACAGCGCGAGAGGGTAACAACGATGAGCCAAGCAGCAGCAGTACCAGACAGCACCACCGGATCGGGGGATAGCGTCCGCCCGATCTTCATCGAGTGCGAAAATCTGGTCAAGATTTATAAGATCGCGGATCTGGAAGTGGTCGCCTTGCAGGGGCTGGACCTGCTGATCCGCCAGGGCGAGATGATGGCGCTCGTCGGGCCGTCGGGGTCGGGCAAGTCCACGCTGATGAACATCCTCGGCGGGCTGGATTCCCCGACCGCCGGGCGCGTGCGCGTGGGCGATTACAACCTGCTCGAAATGTCGCGCCGCGATCAGGTCCGCTACCGGCGGCACATGGTCGGCTTCGTGTGGCAGCAGACGTCGCGCAACCTGCTGCCGTACCTGACCGCCGAGGAAAACGTCGAGCTGCCGATGGCGCTGGCCGGGTTCCCCCTGCGCGAGCGGCGCGAGCGTGCAGCGGACCTGCTGGAACGTGTCGGGCTGGGCGACCGGCTGAGGCACCGCCCCGATCGCCTGTCGGGTGGTGAGCAGCAGCGCGTGGCAATCGCGGTGGGCATGGCGAACCGTCCGGCCCTGCTGCTGGCCGACGAGCCGACCGGTGAAGTGGACAGCCATTCCGCCGAGCAGATCTTCCACTCGCTGCGCACGCTGAACGAGGAGTTCGGCGTGACGGTGATGATTGTGACGCACGACATGAGCGTGGCGACGCGCGTGGACCGCGTGATCGGCATGCGCGACGGGCGCACCAGCACCGAGATCCTGCGGCGGCGCGAAGGTGACGTGGCGCTGCACGAGGAAGAATACGCCATCCTTGACCGCGCCGGGCGCTTGCAGCTTCCCGAAGCCTACATCGAGGCGCTGGACATGGAAGACCGCGTCCGGCTGCATCTCAACGAAGATCACATCGGCGTGTGGCCGGAACATACCGCGCAGGGCGTTGCCAGCGGGAACGGGCGGGAGGACAAGTAACGATGTCGAACGGGTACGACACCTACAGCAGCAGCCTGGAGCCGGTCATCAGCCTGGCGCACGTGCACCGGATCTATCACCTCGCGGGCGAGGATATTCACGCCGTCAACGACGTGACGCTGGACGTCTGGCCGCGCCAGATGACGGCTATCGTCGGGCGGTCGGGATCGGGCAAGACGACGCTGCTCAACCTGATGGCGGGCCTCGATACGCCGTCGCAGGGCGATATCTGGGTGCTGGGGCGCAGCCTCGCGCAGATGGACGAGCGCGAGCGCCTCGACCTGCGCCTGAAACACCTCGGCTTCATCTTCCAGACGTTCGGGCTGATGCCGCTGCTCAGCGCGCGGGAGAACGTCGGCGTGCCGCTGCGGATGCGCGGCGCGGACCCTGCCGACCGCGAAGCGCGCATCGACGAGGCGCTGACCTGGGTCGGCCTTGCCGAACGCGCCCATCACCGCCCCTACGAGCTGTCGGGCGGGGAGCAGCAGCGCGTGGCGATTGCGCGCGCGCTGGCGGAAG
>NZ_DAISHJ010000115.1:0-16320 GCF_036822615.1 Aggregatilinea sp.
CGCATCGAGCAGGCCGAGGGCGTATTCGGCGGCCAGCGCCTCCTTTTCCGGCTCGGTCATGCCAGGCACTCCCGGAGCGAGAGGAGGCCTCGGCGGATCCACGACTTGGCGGTGCCGAGGGGCACGCCGAGCCGTCCCGCCAGTTCGCCGTGGCTGAGCCCGCGGGCGTAGGCCAGCACGATGGCGTGCCGGCGCAACGGCTCCAGCCGTTCGAGGCAGCGGCGCAGCGCGGTGTTTTCCGAGAGGGAGATCACCACATGCTCGGCGTCGGCATCCTCGCTGGCGAGGCCCATGGGCTCGAAATCGTCCACCAGATCGGTGCGGCTCTCGCCGCGCAGCAAGGTGGGCCACGACGCAGACGAGCGGCTGCTGGCGTTTGGGCCGTCGCTGGACGAACGCGAGCGGCGCAGCGTGTGGCTGGCCGTGCGCGAAGCGGCAGGGATCACGCTGGTGTTCCTGATGCTGGCCTGGCAGGATTCCCGGCTGAACCTGTTCACGATGAATGCCGCGCATTGGGTGGGCGTGCTGCTCGCGCTGTTGGGCGGCTACCTGCTGGTGACGGCCACCTCGTCGCCGGAGCAGCAGCCGCTGGCGAAGTGGATGGGCGGCAGCCACGCGCAAACACTGGCCGTCGGGCGCTTGCAGCCCCTCGGAACCGGGCCTTCCGGCGAAACCGTGCTGCCGATCCTGCCCTCCGCAATACGCATTGGGCTGGGGATCGCGGGCGGCGTGCTGCTGCTGATCGCGCTGGCGCTGGTATTGGGCCAGTCCATTGACCTGCTGCAACATTATTCACCGCCACCGCTACCTGTTTTTTAGGTGCAGGGATACCGCCATGTGTCTACTTTTCACCTTTCTGTTCTCCCTGCTGTTCTACCTGTTCCTGAACACACTGACCTACCCCATGCCGGTCAACGATGCCGGATCGATCCGCTACCGAACTTTCCCGTGGATGACGCTGGTGCTGATCGTGGTCAACACGCTGGTTTTCATGGCCTGGATCGCGCCTGACAGGTACAGTGATGCGTCGCTCTACGAAGAAGCCGTGCGCAGCTACACGACCAAAGTCTGGGAATTCGGCTACCGCGAGACGGTCGTCCGCCAGCCGACCGGCATCGGAGCGCTGTCGACCTTCACCAACATGTTCATGCACGCCGACCTGTGGCACCTGTTCAGCAACATGGTGTACCTGTGGGCGTTTGGCCGCCGCATCGAGGATGCGTGCGGGCATTGGCGTTTCCTGGCGTTTTATCTGTTCGCGGGCATGGTCGCCAACGTGGGCGGTGTGCTGTTGAATCCGGCATCGGACGACCTGCCCGGCATCGGTGCCAGCGGCGCGATCGCGGGCGTCATGGGCGCGTACCTGCTGCTGTTCCCCGGCGCACGGATCGTGACCCTGTGGGGCATTGGCGCGTTCCTGCGGATGCCCGCCGCGCTGATCCGGCGGCTGGGCGGGGAGCGCGTGCGCATCCTCAGCCCGCTGATCTCCCTGCCCGCATGGTTGGTGCTGATCGCGTTCGCGGTGCAAAACGCCGTACCCTCGCTGGAGACGATCATGCGCGGCAGCGACTCCGGCGGCGTGAACTATCTCGCCCACCTGACCGGCTTTCTAGCAGCGCTGGCGATCTTCCTCTTCGTGCGTAAAGACCTGCTGATGCGCTACATCACCGGGCGCTCGCTCTAGAACACCGGCAGCCGCCTCCATATCCTCCCCCGTTCGCGCGCACCGCGAACGTTTTCGCCTTCCCCGGACTATATAGAGTGTGGGTACTCACATCGTGGGAGGGTGTATTGAACGACTCGAAAGCAATCGCCCGGCTGAAGCGCGGCGACATCACCGCTCTGGACGCCCTCATCGACCGCTATCAGGTGCGCGCACTCCGCACGGCATTTCTCATCACGCAGGACGCTGCGCTAGCAGAAGACGTCGTGCAGGATGCCTTCGTCAACGTGTATCACTCGATCCATACGTTCCAGGCCAGCCGCCCCTTTGCGCCGTGGTTCATGCGAACGGTAGTCAACGGCGCTCTGCGCGCCGCCCGCCGCAAGCAAGCGCAGCTTTCTCTGGAAAACTTGGCCGATGACGATCTCGACGCGGCTGAATTCCTGGTCGATCCGGCTCCCGGGCCCGATCGCCTGCTGGAAACCGCAGAAACACAGGAAGCGGTCTGGGACGCGCTGAGCGCGCTGACACCGGAACGCCGCGCCGTAATCGTCTTGAGGTTTTACCTGGATCTCAGCGAAGGGGAGATGGCCGAGCACCTGAATATCCCGGTTGGGACCGTGAAATCGCGCCTGCACAGCGCCAAACGGCACTTGCAAGCGCTGCTCGCCAGTAGTTGACAGAAGGATCACGAGCATGGACGAAAAGCGCCTGAAGCACTTCCTCACCCAACGAGCAGAACAGGAGATTCCTGACACAATGGATATTCGCAGCAAGGTTCACGATCGTCTTGGCACCCCGGCGCCAACACGCGCACCGTTCTTTTCACGGCTGTCTCTCAAGTGGGCCGCCGCCCTCGTCGCGGTGCTCATCGCCTCGACCGGCGCTGCCTACGCGCTGATGCAAACGCTGCTCCAGCCCGATCCGGGTCTGCGCACCGTGCAGGCCGAAAACCAGATCGTACAGCTCGGCCAGACGCAGTCGCTGCCGGTGGAAGATCCACTCACCCGACTGGACATCACCCTCGACTATGCCTATGCGGACGCGAACCGCATCGCGGTGGGCTACCATGTCACGGGCGCTGCTGTCGCCGGAACCGGCGTCGAGGTCTACAGCAACCAGCAGCTTGTCGATGCCCAGGCGCGCGCCTATCCCTGGCTGCCGACCAGCGGCCAGCAAACCACCCAGAAGCAAGACGGTGAGGAAGAAACGTTTACACACGAGGGCCTGACGAGCTTCGACGCCGCCGCGCTGCCCGCCGGTACCGGGACGCTCGATCTGGCATTGACGCTCCAGGTCGCCTATACCACCGCCGCCACGCGCGCCGATAACCCCGCCGTCATGGGCTTCGCGGGTGATGCAAACTTCTCGTTCCAGGTGCCGGTCAATCCGGGGCGCGTCGTAGACGTGCGCCAATCGGCTGCCGTCGCCGATCTGGCGATCGAGATCCAGAAAGTCGTGATCACGCCCTCCATGACGCGCGTCGAGCTGTGCCTGAGCAGCGCCGCCCCCTTCGCCGTCGATGCCTGGACGGCGTGGGAAAGTCCCGTCACGCTGGACGTCAACGGCGAGCGCGTGCTGGCCGGGCTGCCTTCGGGCTTCACTGGGCTGAACGGCGCGCCGCTCGATCCCAACGCGACGTGCCGGGCGCTGGCGATCCCGGATGCGCTGACACAGCACGCGGGGGACTGGACTCTAACGCTGGACGGTTTCACCAACCGCGAATCGGGCCAATCGATCAGCGGCCCGTGGACCTTCACCTTCCCGGTAAACTGACCGGAACCGTTCTCCAGTCAGTTAACCAGCCGCAAAATAAAAAAACCGCTCCCCGGTTGGGGAGCGGTTCGTTTCTAACGGTCGGTCGATAAGGTTAGCGCTGGCGCGCGGCGGGCAGCTGGCCCTCGCGGCTCGCGTTTTCCTCGGAAGGCGAGTTCTCGGGATAGCGGTCGCTCTCGGGGTCGTCGGTGAGCTGCGTGGCTTCCACCAGCAGATCCGTCACCGGCGCACCGTCCAGCGGCAGCGCGTCCACTTCGAACAGGTTCGAGTCGCCCGTCGTGTCGGACGTGAAGATCAGAACCGGCGCGTCGCAGAACCACGTCGCCGCGTAGCTGGACACCGCGGTATCCGTCACCTGCCGCGTCTGGCCGGTCGCCACGTCATAGACGTACAGGTTCGTCGTGCCGCCCAGATCCGACTGGTAGGCGATCAGCGAGTCATCGGGCGACCACACGGGCAGCGTCGCGTTGCCCTGCGGATCGGAGACCTGCGACTGGCCGGTGCCGTCCGAGTTCATCAGGTAGATTTCACTGATGCTGTTGCGCTGGGTGTGGAAGACAACCTTCGTCCCGTCGAACGAGTACGCCGGGTCATAGTCGTCGCCCTGACCGTCGCTCAACACCTTCACTTCTAGCGTGTTCAGATCCATCTCGTAGATCTGCCACAGGCCGTCACGGTCGCTCTGGAAGACCAGCTTCGTGCCATCGGGTGACCAGAACGGGTTGATGTCGTTCGCTTCGGAATCGGTCACCTGGCGGATAGCGCCGGTCACCACGTCCACGAGATAGATGTCCCAGTTGCCGTTGCGGGCGGATTCGAACGCGATGCTGTTGCCCACGGGCGACCACACCGGGTCGATGTCGGGCGCGACGGTGTTGAAGGTCACGCGCTGCTGCGAGGTGCCGTCCGCCGTGCCGATGTAGATTTCCCAGTTGCCGTCACGGTTGCTGGAGAAGGTGATCCAGCCCTTGTCAGGCGAACGGCTGGGCGCGATGTCGTACACGTCTTCGCCAACACCCTGGGTCAGATTCGCGGTTGCGTCAGGGTTACCGGGCAGCTCGCCATAGCGGAAGACTTCCCAGTCACCGGTCTGATCCGTGTGATACACGAACCAGTCCACGCACACGGCGTCGCCAGTCGCGTTCACGGCTTCCCAGGCTTCGGTACGCGGCAGTTCTTCGGTGTCCACGCAGTTGGACGCGTCCATGTTGAGCACCGGGAATCCGGCCCCATCCGTCGAGACGGCGTTCACCGCGCAGTCGTCAGTCGGTTCTTCCGTGGGCTGCTCGCCGGGCGGGTTCTGAACCACAGGCGTCACGCAGTTACCAGCGGCGTTGATCACCATACCGGCAGGCGGTGCAGTCTGAGCGCCGTCGATATTCGGGCAGACGTCGATGGCGACGCAGTTGCCGCTGTTATCGAGGGCCATCCCGGCGGGCATAGAGGTCTGGCTGCCGTCGATATTCGGGCAGAGGTCCTCTGTATCGTCTCCCGGGATTTTCACGCAGTTGCCGCTCGCGTCGAAGTACATGCCTTCGGGCGCAGCCGTCTGTAGGCCATCAACGTTCGGGCAGACATCCTTGAACACGCAGTTACCGTTTGCATCGATCATCTTGCCGTCCGGAACCTTCGACTGGTTGCCGTCCAGGTTCGGGCAGACATCGACGTAAACACAGTTACCATCCGCGTCAACGACCTTGCCATCTGGCACCTTCATCTGGTTGCCGTCCAGGTTCGGGCACAGGTCGATGTAAACGCAGTTGCCGTTCGCGTCAACGACCTTACCATCCGGCACCTTTTCCTGGTTGCCGTCGAGGTTCGGGCACAGGTCGATGAGGACGCAGTTACCGTTCGCATCCACAACCTTGTGATCCGGAACCTTGGTCTGCAGGCCGTCGAGGTTCGGGCACATATCGACTTCACAGTTGCCCTTTTCGCTGATCATGTAGCCCACCGGGACCGTGGTCTGAACCCCATCGAGGTTCGGGCACACATCGTCGCCAGTTACGCAGTTACCGGCCTCATCGATCAGCATACCTTCGGGCACTTCGGTCTGATCGCCTTCGATGTTCGGGCACAGATCGACCGGCACGCAGTCGCCCGCTTCATTCTGGATCATGCCTTCCGGCACGTCAGGCTGAAGCCCTTCAAGGTTCGGGCAGATGTCGAGCACGCAGTTGCCCGCCTCATCGAACATCGTACCCTCGGGCAGTTCGAGCTGGTCGCCCTCGATATTCGGGCACAGGTCCATCACGCAGTTGCCGCTGCCATCAATCGCCATGCCTTCGGGGATCGTGCTCTGGTACCCGGCCACATTCGGGCAGTAGTCCGTCACGCAGAAACCCGTCGCCACGTCGATCACGGTGTTGGGCGGCAGCACGTCCTGATAACCGTCCAGGTTCGGGCACAGGTCCAGATAGCAGTTGTCATTGATATCCGTCACGTACCCTTCGGGTACTTCTTCCTGGGCGCCTTCAATGTTGAGGCACATATCAGGCACGCAGTTACCGGCAGCGTTGATCGCCATACCGGCGGGAACCGTTGCCTGAGCGCCATCGATATTCGGACAGAGGTCCACGGGCACGCAGTTGCCGCTGCCGTCAAGCACCATGCCTGCCGGAACTTCAGGCTGAGCACCGTCGATATTCGGGCAGACGTCCACGAGCACGCAGTTACCGCTGCCATCGAGGACCATGCCCGCCGGAACTTCAGGCTGAGCGCCATCGATATTCGGGCAGACGTCCACGGGCACGCAGTTGCCGCTGCCGTCAAGCACCATGCCTGCCGGAACTTCGGCCTGAGCGCCATCGATATTCGGGCAAACATCCGGCGGCGGCGGGGTCACACAGTTGCCGCTGCCGTCAATGATCATACCTGCGGGCACTTCAGCCTGAACGCCGTCGATATTCGGGCAGACATCCGGCGGCGGCGGAGTCACGCAGTTGCCGCTGCCGTCAACAATCATGCCCGCGGGCACTTCAGCCTGAACGCCGTCGATATTCGGGCAGACATCCGGCGGCGGCGGAGTCACGCAGTTGCCGCTGCCATCCACGATCATGCCATCCGGCACGCTCGCCTGATCGCCGTCGATGTTGGGGCAAACGTCGGTCGGCGGCGGGGTCACGCAGTTGCCACTGCCGTCAATGATCATGCCATCCGGCACGCTCGCCTGATCGCCGTCGATGTTGGGGCACACATCCGACGGCGGGAAACAGTTGCCGCTGCCATCTGGCCCGCTGTATCCCGGCGGCGGCGCGGTCTGCTCGCCGTCGATGTTCAGACAGACGTCGTTCTGGAGGATACAGTTACCGTCGCCGTTGATACGCATCCCGTCCGGCACCGAGGTCTGCACACCATCGAGGTTCGGACAGACATCCGTACCAGGGACATAACAGTTGCGCTGGGCGTCCTGAACCTCACCCTCTGGCACCTCATACTGGATACCCGGGTGGTTCACGTCCCAGCACTGATCTTCAGGGTCTTCGTGTGCAACTTTCTGCACACCAGGGTCATTTTGTGCGGTACCAAAAAGGTTCGAGCCGCCTAAGGAAAGAGCGGTGATGACCAATACAGCGAAGGTCACCCCTGCGACCAGAAAAACCGATTTTCTTGGTAGTCGAGTCCGCATTGATTAAAGCTCCTGTCTCTTCGGATCGGATTACGCGTCACCGATAAAGCGATCGTGCCACGAATGCAGTTGATAAATTGGGATCAGATTTTCAGAGTATCACGCCGGAACAACGAAGCTGCTGCTCCCATATAGTTGTTAGGCCCGGCATGCCACCACCCGCTGTTCAGTCTGAAGTTCGTTCACTGATAGATGTAGAATGATATTACTACTATCTATTGTCACATAAAATAGTTCCTTTTCGCTCCCATCACCCCTTTTATTCATGAAAATTTCGTTTTTTCTAGTATATGTGATCATATTACAAATTCAACCACTTGTAGAGTCATCGCAAATGCCGGAACCACCACACCAGTCCGGCGAGCGTCACGGGCAGCGCCACAACGAGCGCAAAAACCCCGACCGTTCCGCCCAACGCAGTGCCATGAAACACCCCTGCCGCCTGTGCGCCATTTGCCGCCAACAGCAGCAGGACGAGCAAAGCCCACCCCACGCCTGCGACCAGGAGTCGAGAGGCCTGCGTCGGACGCCAGCGGCGGCGAGACGTCTTATGCCGCGTGTCCCATTCATCCATCACGGGCAGCGCAATGCGGGCGCGAGCGACGTCATCGAGCGGTGGGCGCGGCATCAAACGGTCCAGCCCGCGCACAACCGGCGCAAGATCGGCCAGCCCGACGGGCGTCACGGGTTTTTCCCCGGCGCGGATCTGGTCGGTATATCCGGCCAGACGCTCCTCAACTTCGGATGTGTCATTCAGTTTGTGGGCCATTGAGTTTCTCGCGTATTGCTTGTATTGCCCGCCGGTAGAGAGATTTCACGGCTTCCAGAGATTGCCCGCGTTCCTGCGCAATTTCTTCGAACGACAGTCCATCCGCGAACCGCAGGAGAATGACTTCCTGGTAGTGCTCTGGCAGAGCATGGAATGCAACCTGCAAAAGCGGCCAATCTTCTGTGTCTTCCGGGTCATAGACCAGCGCTGCGTCCAACCAGTCGTCCGTGTCCAGGTCCACCGACACATCCGGGCGATCGCGGTACCGGCGATAAAAATCAGCGATCTGCCGGTTGACGATGGTGTACAGCCAGGTGTTGAACCGTGACCGGTGCTGGTAACTGTCCAACGAGCGGATCACGGCGATGAACACGTCCTGCGTCACATCTTCGGCATACTGGAACGGCACCCTGCTTCTGACCCGGTTGTAAACCTTGTCTACGTACAGGCCGTACAGCATGCGAAAAGCCTCCCGATCCCCCTGCTGCGCGCGCAGGGCCAGGATCTCGTCGTCATGCTGAGGAACCATTCTTGATCCTTTAGTCGCCGGTCGGGGTGAAAACGGGTCGCAACTGTCCGAAGTTCACTAAGCATACCCGTAATGTAGGTCCACCATCAATATACCAATGAATCTGAATGTTTTGTCGTTTTTTAAGCATCAATAACTGCTTTTTTACAGTTACCGTACAAAATGAGGCGGAGCAAAAAATCGTCTATGCAGGACACGAACAAAAACCGCAAAAATGTTCTATTTCTTTTTGTCTTAAGTCGAGCTTTCTGCCATAATCTTCTGGCGTAGGCGTCTGACCAGTCACAGGAGTGATGCCCCATGAACAAATCTCAAAATTCGTCCCAACGTCCGGGCGGCACGCAGATTTCACGCCGCCGTTTCCTTCAGGTTGGCGCGGCAGGTCTGGCCGCCGCGGCCTTCCACGTCACCGGACTCCCCCTCACCCCTGCGCAGGCTGCTGCCGTGGCAGCGCGCCGCCAGGCAGGGAATCTGCGTGTTGCGTGGGGTGGCGCGCCCGCCACACTCGATCCGCTTTATGCATCGGCAGATACCGAAATTGCTTTTCTGAACGCCGTCTATGATTACCTGATCGACACGAACGCAACCTACGAATTGGTCCCGCGTCTGGCGAGCAGTTGGAATATGAGCGACGACGGCCTGACTTACACGCTCCAGATCGCGGAAGGCGTAAAGTTCCACGACGGCAGCGACCTGACCATCGACGACATCCTGTGGACCTTCGAGCGTCTGCGCAGCGATCCCGAAAGCGCGACGGCGGGCCTGTACGCCAACATCGACAGCATCGAGGCGGGCGACGGCAGCAGCGTCGTCTTCCACCTCGCCCAGCCCAATCCCGATTTTCTCTATACCCTCAGCGACAACCACGCCGTGATCCTGAAATCCGGCGCGGAGAACATCGGCACCGACTTCAACGGAACCGGCCCCTTCAAGCTGGACGAGTACGTGCCGGATCGCGCGACGCTGAGCGCCAACGCGGACTATTGGGCAGGCACGCCGGGCGCGGAAACGCTCGAATTCCTGTACTTCGACAGCGTGGAGAGCGCCGCTAACGCGCTGCAAGGCGGTACGGTAGACGTCGTGCTGCGCATGGACAACGCGACCTTCCTCAATTTGCAGAACGGCAGCTACAACGCCCAGTCCGTGCCGACCAGCGGCCACGACCTCGTGCGGCTGCGCGCCGACCGTGAGCCGGGCAGTGACGAGCGCGTGCGGCAGGCGTTCAAGCTGGCAACCGACCGGCAGGCGATTTTCGATCGCATCCAGTTCGGCTTTGGGTCGGTCGGGCGAGACAGCCCCGTCGCCCCCGTGTTCGAAGCGTACTACACCGAAGAAACGCCCCTGCCAGAGCGCGATCCCGAAGCAGCCAAGGCGCTGCTGGCGGACGCGGGCTATCCCGACGGGCTAGACATGACGCTTTACGTGCCCAACCTGGCCGACCGTGTGGCGCTGGCGCAGGCGTTGGCCGCGCAGTGGGCAGAAGCGGGCATCAACATCACCATCGAGCCGCAGGAAGAAGCGGTGTACTACGCGGACAACGGTTGGCTCGAAGTCGATCTGGCGATCACGCCGTGGGGCGCGCGGCCTACGCCGCAGTTGTTCCTTGATCTGTACCTGCGCTGCGACGCAGCCTGGAACGAAGCGCACTTCTGCGACGACGAACTGGAGCAGCTCATCGAGACGGCGGGCAGCACGTCCGACCTGGACGCGCGCAAACAGGCCTATGCTGATATCCAACGCCTTCTGATCGAGCGCGGCCCCATCATCATCCCCTACTTCTTTGCCAGCTTTGGCGTCATGGCCGACACCGTGAGCGGCGTCGAGGTTCTGCCGTTCCCTGGCCGCACCAACTTCAATCAAACCACCGTTTAGCAGCATCTAGCCAGTCGTTCAGGGCGGAGATCGCGGGATCTCCGCCCTCACCTCGCCTGTTCACGTAAGGCGGACGCTCATGATCAACGAGACAGCCCCTGACGCGCGCAGCGCGCGCTGGCGTGGTTCCGCGCTGCGCAGTGCGCGCAGTACCGGTCGTTTTCTGCGCGAGATTTTACGCAGTCCCCAGTCCGCGTTGGGGCTGCTGATCGTGCTTTTTTTCCTGCTGATGGCCGTGTTTGGGCCGGTGATCGCGCCCTATAGCACGAACGATCAGTCCTCGGCCCCACGCCTGTCGCCCGGCACGGACGGCCACCTCTTCGGCACGGATTATCTGGGCCGCGACGTGTTCAGCCGCGTGGTGCTGGGCGCGTCGAGTATCTTCCGCACGGCGGGCCTCGGCACGCTGATCGCGGTCATTCTGGGAACCTTCACCGGCCTGTTCATCGGCTACCGGGGCGGCGTCGTGGACGAGATCGCCGGGCGGCTGATCGACGCACTGCTGGCCCTGCCTGCGCTGCTGATCGCGCTGGTCATTCTCGGCGTGGTGCGCAATCTCGAATTCGAGCGTGGAAGCTGGCAGGCCGTGCTGGTCGATAACAGCGTCCTGCTGGTGATCGCACTGGTCTACGTGCCCATCGTGGCGCGCGTCGTGCGCAGCAGCACGCTCGAAATCAAATCGCGCGAGTTCGTCGAAGCGGCACAGATCCGGGGCGAATCGAGCTTCTACATCATCTTCCGCGAGATCTTCCCGTCGGTCGTTCCGGCGCTGGTGGTCGAAGCATCGCTGCGCTTCTCCTACGCGATCTTCCTGGTGGCGTCACTGGGCTTTTTGGGCGTCGCTGCGCGTCCCCCCTCGCCCGACTGGGGCCTGATGGTCAACGAGAACCGGGGCGGCCTGTTTCAGCTCACGCCGTGGGCGCTCGAATATCCCGCCGGGGCGATTGCGCTGCTGGTGGTAGGCGTCAACTTGATGTCCGATGGCATCCGGCGCGCCGTACAAAGGAGCGGGTGACGATGGCCCAACACAGTGATCCGGTCCTGCACGTGGATAACCTGTCGATCAGCTACAAGGTCGGCAGGCGGTGGATTCCGGCGGTACGTGATTTTCAGTTGGAAGTATGCCCCGGCCAGATTTACGGCGTCGTGGGCGAATCCGGTTCCGGCAAATCGACCGCCGCCGCCGGGATCATGCGCTATCTGCCCGCCAACGGACGCATCGAGCCAGGCAGCCGCGTCGCGTTTTTGGGCGAGGATCTTGCGCCCAAGTCGCGCCGCGCCATGGAACGTATTTGGGGCGCGCAAATGGGCCTCGTGCCGCAGGACCCCGGTGGAGCGCTCAACCCATCGATCCGTGTCGGGGAACAGGTGGCCGAGATCCTGCGCCGTCACACGACCCTGGATCGCGCCGCCGCGCGCGAGCGCACCGTGGAGATGTTCCGCCGCGTGCAGCTGGCCGATCCCGACGCGCTTCTGACGCGCTATCCGCACGAACTCAGCGGCGGCATGCAGCAGCGCGTGCTGATCGCGATGTCGCTCGCCACGTCGCCCCGCCTGCTGCTGTTGGATGAGCCAACGACCGCGCTCGACGTCACGACCGAAGCCATCATCCTCGACCTCGTGCGCAATCTCATTGCCGCCGAGGGTGCGGGCGCGATCTACGTGACGCACAATTTGGGCGTCGTCGCGCAGTTGTGCGAGCGCGTGGTCGTGCTCTACGCCGGCGAGATCATGGAGGATGCCACCGTCGCGGAACTGTTCGCCGCGCCGCGCCATCCGTACACAATCGGTCTGCTGAACAGCATCCCGCGCCTGGGCCAGACCAAGCGCGATGCCGCGCTGCAAGCCATCGCGGGCCGCCCGCCGTCGCTGGCGGAGCTGCCGCGGGGCTGTGTCTACGCCCCGCGATGCCCGCTCGCTATCGAGATCTGCCGCACCAAGCCGCCGCTCGAAGCACCCGCCGAAGGACGGCTGGTGCGCTGTCACCGCTGGCAGGAGATCGCGCGCGGTGAAGTCAGCCTGCGCGAGCAGGCGCAGGCGGGCATTGAAGACGCCGCCCCGGTCACCGGCGACCGCGAGGAACTGCTCGAAGTCACCGATCTCACCAAGCACTTCCCGGTACAGCGCGGCCTGAGAAATATCCTGCGTGGAGAGCACCCCGCCCCGGTCCGCGCCGTGGACGGCGTGAATCTGGGCGTGCAGAAGGGCCGCACGCTGGGCTTGGTGGGCGAAAGCGGCAGCGGCAAGACGACGCTGGCGCGCGTGATCATCGGCCTGACCGACCGCACGGGCGGCGAGATCGAGCTGATGGGCATTGACGTGCCCGGCACGGTGCGGGACCGTGACAAATCCACGCTGGCCCAGCTCCAAATGGTGTTCCAGAATCCGCAGAACTCGCTGAACCCGTACCTGACGGTGGGGCAGGCGCTGCGCCGCCCGCTGATCAAGCTGGCGAAGGTCGCGCCGGATGCCGTAGACGCGGAGATCCGCCGCCTGCTGACCGAGGTCAATCTGCGGCCTGAATATGCCGACCGCTACCCCGGCGAATTGAGCGGCGGCGAAAAGCAGCGCGTCGCCATCGCGCGCGCGTTCGCATCCAACCCCGCGCTGATCCTGTGCGACGAACCGGTGTCCTCGCTGGACGTCTCGGTTCAGGCTGCCGTACTGAATCTGCTGGCCCGCCTGCAAGCCGAGCACGACACGTCGTACCTGTTCATCTCGCACGATCTGGCCGTGGTGGGCTACTTGGCCGATTACCTCGTGGTGATGTACCTGGGCGTGATCTACGAAGTCGGCTACGGCAGCGACCTGTTCCGCCCGCCCTACCATCCCTATACCGAGGCGCTCGTATCCGCCATTCCGCGCCCCAATCCCGACGCGCATTCCGCCCGCGTGCGCTTGAGCGGCGACATCCCCAGCCCGCGTGACATCCCGACCGGCTGCCGCTTCCATACGCGCTGCCCGCACAAGGTCGGCGCGATCTGCGAACAGGAAGAGCCACCCTGGCGCGACGACGGCAGCGGGCACTTCATCCGCTGCCACCGCGAGCTGTGGGATCTGGCGGAGCGCCAGCAGGCGACGCGCATCGAGGAGGAAGACTGAGATGACCCGCTTCATTCTGCGGCGGCTGGTCTTTTTCGTGCTGACCCTGTTCATCACGTCCGTGCTTGTGTTCGCCCTGACGCGCATCCTGCCCGGCGACGTGGCGCGCGTGCTGTTGGGTCGCGAAGCCAGCCCGGAAGCGGTCCAGGCCAAGCGCGAGGAGCTTGGTTTGGACAAGCCGCTCGCCGTACAGTACGTGAACTGGGCGGGCGACTTCATCACGGGCGACTGGGGCACCACCTACTCCACCCCGCGCGAGGACATCCGCGATCTGGTCATCCAGCGCGCGAGTAATTCCGCGCGGCTGGCCGCACTGACCCTGCTGATCGCCGTGCCGCTCTCGATCACGCTGGGCGTGATCGCGGGCCTGTCCGAAGGGCGCTTCGCAGACGGTGCGATCTCGATCCTCACGCTGTCGGTGGTCAGCCTGCCGGAATTCGTCACCGGCCTGTTCCTGATCAATACCGTGGCACTCGGTTGGGGAGACAACCCGATCGCGGACCGGCTCGGCTGGTTCCCGGCCAGCTCCGCGATCCGCGCCGATGCGTCGTTCAGCGAGGCACTGCCCGCGATGTGGCTGCCCGCCGTCGCCGCGACGCTGGTGCTGCTGGCGTACATCGTGCGGCTGGTGCGCGCAGGCGTGATCGAGGAACTCAAGAAGGGCTACGTGCGAACCGCCGTCCTGAAGGGACTGCCCTACCGCGTCGTGGTGGTCAAGCACGTCCTGCGCAACGCGCTGATCCCGACCGTCACCGTGATCGCCACCAGCACCGGCTGGCTGATCAGCGGCATGGTCGTAATCGAATCCGTGTTCAGCTACCCCGGCCTGGGCCGCCTACTGATCAACAACGCGATCGACAACCGCGACCTGCCGCTGATCCAGGCTATCGTCATGCTGACCGTGGCCGTGATCCTGATCGCCAATTTCACGGCGGACCTGCTCTATGCGCTGCTCAACCCGCGCATCCGGTTGGAATAAACCGCGCCACCGCCACATACATAAAAAAGGAGCGCATCGCAGAGATACGCTCCTCCGTCCTATCTACCGGACCCTTACCAGCCGGTAGGGATCAGTTCCGCGAGAAAATCCCCATCTCCTGATTCTTCTCGCGTTCCAGCATCGCGCTGAGCAGCGCGACCTCGCGGCGGTAAATGTCGCGCATATTCGTCAGCAGCTCGCCCGCTTCCTCGGTCGCCAACAGCGGCTGCTTTTCATCCGGCGGGATCTGCACCAGCGCGGCGGCCAGATAGCCCAGCGCCAGCGGATCTTCCGGCAGGTCGTCCACATCGAATTCGGCTTCGTCGGCAGCAGACGCCAGCACCGAGAGGTAGCGCTCTACCCACGGGCGAAGCTGCGTTCCGGCGCGCTCGACCGTCATGAGATTCTCGCTGTACAGCGGCAGCAGCTCGACCATGCCGGTCAGATAATCGTGCTCGTAGCCCAGGGAATGAATCTGGAAGCGGTCCATGCCCACCGCCAGCACATTGATGCGCCCGTCGGGCAGGTGCTCCACTTCGCTGATCTGGGCCGTGCATCCAACCGGATGCGGCTTGGCCAGCGGGCCGAGCGCCTCGCGCCCTTCTTCGATGAGCACGACGCCAAATGGCTGCTCGTTATCGAGGCACCACTGGACCATATCCTTGTAGCGCGGCTCAAAGATGTGCAGGCTGATCGGTGTACCAGGGAACAGCACGGTGTTCAACGGGAAAAGCGGAATGTCTAACATCTTTTCCATCCGCGTTCTACCTTCCATCTAGCAGGTTGAGATGATTTGATTCTACTGGAAACTGTCAAACCTATCCATTAGAAGCGCCTTAGCATCTCTGGCTCTGAATGGTTCTTGTTCGTTTTAACGAGTTGAGCGATCATCCCCCTCACTATAATCATGAGGGACTTGAGAGAGGATCAACCGATGTATATTGTTCATGTCCACGTGCACGTCAAGCCCGACGCCATCGACGCCTTCCGCGCCGCCAGCCTCGACAACGCGCGCAACAGCGTGCAGGAACCGGGCATCGCACGCTTCGATCTCATCCAGCAAGCGGACGATCCGACGCGCTTCGTGCTGGTCGAGGTCTACCGCACGCCGGATGATCCCCCCAAACACCGCGAAACGGCGCATTACCAGCGCTGGGCGGAAGCCGTCAAGGATCTGATGGTCGAACCGCGCAGCAAGGTCGTCTACGACAACCTCTTCCCCGGCGACGAGGGATGGTAAGCTGATGCGCTTTGAATTCGCCACCGCCGGGCGCATCGTCTTTGGGCCCGGCACGCTGAAAGACGCGGGTCCGCTGGCCGCCACGCTCGGTCAGCGCGCGTTCGTCGTGACCGGCGCGAACGTGGATCGCGCCCAACCGCTGCTCAACACACTGGTCGCGGCGGGACTGACTACGTCCGTGTTCCCGGTCAGCGGCGAGCCGACCACGCACCTCGCGCAGCAGGGTGCGGACGCGGCGCGGGCCCTTGGCGCGGAACTGGTGATCGGGTTCGGCGGCGGCAGCGCGCTCGACGCGGGCAAGGCCATCGCCGCGCTGGTGCGCAACACCGGCCCGCTGCTCGATTACCTGGAAGTGATCGGGCGCGGCCAGCCGCTGACCGAGCCGTCGATCCCCATGCTGGCGATCCCGACCACCGCCGGAACGGGCACCGAGGTCACGCGCAACGCCGTGCTGATGTCGCCGGAGCACCGCGTCAAGGTGAGCCTGCGCAGCGCGTCGATGCTGCCCGCCGTCGCACTGGTCGATCCTGAGCTAACTTACAGCGTGCCGCCGGACGTCACCGCGTTCACCGGCCTCGACGCGCTAACCCAGATCATCGAGCCGCTGCTGTCCGTCAAGCGTAACCCGCTGGCCGACGCCCTGGCGCGCGAAGGACTGCGCCGCGCCGCCGGATCGCTGCGGCAGGCGTACGAGACGGGCGATCCCGCCGCGCGCGAGCAGATGGCGCTGGCGTCGCTGTGTGGCGGGCTGGCGATGGCGAA
>NZ_DAISHJ010000116.1:0-16300 GCF_036822615.1 Aggregatilinea sp.
ACCTCACCCCCGGCCCCTCTCCAATCTGGGTTGGAGAGGGGAGACAAGCAAAATCACGCGCGATCCGTAGGGGCGGGGCTTGCTCCACCCGGCTTTCCTGCCTCCCCGTATTTATCCCGATCCCTCCCGCTCCGGCACGACCAGGAACATACCGGTCATGGCGTCATAGCGGGCAAAGCCGAAGCGCTCGTAAAACGGCGGCGTGTCCCCGTCCGCGAACAGGCCCACGAACGCTTTCTCCGGCGCGTTGGCCGCGATCCAGTCCATCAGCGCGGTCAGGATCGCACGCCCGACGCCCTGCCCCTGGCAGTCGGGGCGCACGGCTACGTCCTGCACATAGAAGAAGATCGCGCCGTCCCCAACGAGGCGTCCCATGCCGATGGCCGTGCCGTCCCGCTCCGCGACGACCGCGTAAAGCGAGTTCGGCACGGCGACCCTGGCCGCTTCGAAGTTCATCACGTCGCCCCAGCCCACCGACTCGCACAGCGCGCGGTATTCGTCGTCCGTCGGGATCCGCGCCACGATCTCGAACGGCGCTGGCTGTTCCTGCATGATCACCTCCTCGTGATGACTGCAAAATCGCACTGCAGGGGCGCATCGCGTGATACGCCCCTACGGGTGTTTAGACGTCGCGGCGACTCTCACGATGCCGCGCGCTCGTCCTCGTCGCTGTCCTCGTCCAGATCGTCGGGCAGCACGTCGAGCCAGTCGGCGGGCGACATGTTCACATACTCCGCCCACAGCCGGTCCGTGATCTGCGCGGGGTCGCTCGGCGCGCCCTGGCGCTGGAAGTACTCGCACACGCGCGTCACGTCGCGGCGCAGGATCTGGTACGACTGCGGGTTGCTGTGGCTGTTGATCACCTGCGGGAAGTCGATCAGCACGATCTGACCTTCCCAGTACAGGATGTTGTAGGCCGACAGGTCGCCGTGGATCAGGCCGCGGCTGAGCATCAGCTCGACGTTGCGCAGCGTCTCGGCCAGCAGCGGCACGGCTTCGTCGCGGTCCAGCCGGACCTCGCTGAGCGTCGGCGCGGGCATCTCGGCGTCGCCGTAGTAGCCCATCAGCACACCGTGCTCCCCGACCGCGACCGGCTTGGGCACGGCGGCGCCCATCGCGTGCAGCGCTTGCAGCGTCTTGAACTCGTACATCAGCCACGAGGTCTGCGCGACCTCGATGCCAAACGCGGACTTTTTGCCGATGGCGCGCATCACGCGGTGATCGTTGTTCTTCACCGCACGACCTTCTGAGGTGAGGATCTGGCGGCCTTCGCGGTACGCGGCGTCGTTGCGCAGGCTGCGGAACTTACGCGGGCGGTAGACCTTCGCCGCCAGCAGCGGCAGCCCGACCGAGGGATGAGCCTCGCAGCAGTACACGGTGGCTTCCTTGCCGCCGCGCACCAGCGCGAGCACATCCGCGATCAGCGCCTGTTCGTAAAACGGACGCAGCGTATCCACCAGCCAGCCCGCCTCGTAGCGCGAGGGCTGGTAGGTGATGTTGAACTCGTTTTCCAGGTCCAGGATCTCGGCCAGATCGTTGAGCGACTCCTGCGGGAGAGCGGGTTTCGGCGCACGGCTGGACTTGTGCTTGCCCTGCCGCCGCGACTGGCGGCTGTTGGAATTGGGATCGAACTGGTCCTCGTACTCGTCGTAACGGTCGAAGTCGTTCGTGTCGTTGGTGTTGTAATTCAAGGTTGTGTCTCCGGCAGCGCCCAACCGGCCAGGCGGTCAGGCGGAAAAATGCGATCGTGGTCGCCGCCGCGCACACCGAATCGAGGCGCAAAGCGACAGGGCGGAACCGGGAGGGATCGCGGATCGAGCCGGGGACCAGCATGCAGCACGCACGGATCGAGCAGACGGCGTATCCCTCAAGAGCACCAGAGGTAGCCCAGGGTTGCCCGACGTGCGCCGGTTATGCTGTTGCGGAATGGAAATTCAGCAGGAGATCAGCAGACGGAGCGAAGCGCGGGCAGACCACAGCCTACACGGGCCAGGTTAGTTATTCCCTTTTCCATACAGCCTCTGCCTCGCTTTCTCCAATAATGAGTGAAAGTCGAACGAAGTCAGGGGCGGCGAAAAACGCCGGAACCCTGTGAGCACTATAGCATAGGTTTGCGGCGCGCATCAAGCCCCGCGCGGCCAAAACGCGATCAAAAAGCCGTAAACGGTCGTAAAAGCCACCGCTCAGGGCGCAAACTCGTACTGCCCGAACCCATGCCACGGCTGGCTGCCCGGCTCCGCGAGATCGAAGGGCTTCAGCGACGCGCTGCGGTTGGTGACCTCGACCGTGACGACCGCATCGGTGGGCAGAGTCATCCACTGCGCCCCGGCGGCGGACGGGATCACGAACACGCGCAGGCTGTGATCGTTGTAGCGCAGCACGAGCTTGTCCGAAATAACACTCACGCGTGACGGCGGTCCCAGCGCGGCGATCACGTCGCCCAGGCGCAGCAAGGGCTGCTGCAAGTGCCAATCGACCGTGAAGTGATAGGCAAAGTCGGACCAGTAAACCAGCACGGGCAGCGGTGTCGCACCGTCGGGGGCGTACGTGGCGCGGATGGTAGTGTAGCCGCCGGGATATCCGGCCATCACCAGCCCGACGCTGTGCGCGGCGAGATCGGGATCGGCGTCCAGCGCGGCGATCACGGCGCTGGCGTCGGGGAAGTCGAAGAAGCAGATGCGCTGCCAGCAGGTATCGGATGAGGGGAGCGGGAAGGCGTGCGACGGGACGCGCGTGCCGGTAATGCGGGCGGCAGCCGCCGCCAGAACGCACGCGACCAGCAGCAGGGCCGCGATCTGAGCCAGGAAGCGGCGTCCGCGCGGGAGGGAGGACGATGAGGCAAGCGAGAGGGGCACGGGCACGCTCCTGCGCTGTCGATGTCGGCGGATGGGGCGCGGCAGGCTGCGATCGACGCTGCCGTTCGGTTGGTTTTTTATAGCTCTATTGTACGGGAATAATGCGGGAAACGATCAGTGGAGCGCGGGGCGCTGCCCCGCCCCCGCGCCCTTTTTCGGAAAAAGGGCGGCAAAAACACAGTGTGTTTCCGGTCGCAGTACTGCGACCGGAAACGGGTCCAGGGAGTGGCACTCCCTGGCAGGGGTGCGGGGATGGCATCCCCGCAAAAGGATCTATTTATCCGGCCAGCAGCGGCGTGATATCACGCTCCAGGGTGGCGCGGCTCAATGCGCCGGGTTCCCACGCCTTGACCACCGATCCGTCCGGGCCGATCAGGAACGAGCTGGGCAGGCTTTCGCGGCGGTACTGCGCGAACACGGCGCTGTTCACGTCGAGCGCGACGGGGAAGCTGAAGCCGTTCGCGTCGATGAACCCCTGAACCGTCGCGCGGTCTTCGCCCACGTTGACAGCCAGCACGGTAAAGCCGCTGTCAACGTTCGCCTGCTGGTACGCGTCGAGATCGGGCATTTCGGCGCGGCAGGGCGGGCACCACGTCGCCCAGAAGTTGACCAGGACGTAGCTGCCGCGATAGTCGGCCAGGGCAACATTGCCATCGAGGCCGGGCAGCTTAAAATCGGTGCTCAGCGTGACCGCGGCGGGCTGTGCGCCCGCGAGCGTCGGCACAGGCCGCGACGAAGCCGTGGCGGGCGCGTCCTTACGCGTGAGCGTCATCACCAGCAGCCCGCCGACGATCACCAGCGCGGAGCCGACCAGGATCATCCAGGGGCTGATCTCGCGGCGATGCCGGCGCGAAGCACGTGACGTTCGTTTGGAGGCCATAGCGTTCTATCCTAAATAAGCGTGCACTTTGCCGGGTGAGGCGCGCCGCAGCCGCCGCCCCGACCCACGGCGAAACGGATCCTGTCATGCATCGCTGCGTCCAGTTGTGTGTTTAGATGGGCAAACACCGGGTTTGGTTGTATGCCGATGGAAACAATTTTATCATCCGGGCCGCACCGCCCGCCTGAAAAGTGTCTGTATAAGGTCATGTAACAAGTTATAATCCTACCATACGCACGCTGGTGCGGTAGGTAGCACAACGAAGGATAGACGCATGCCGGTTCCGTATTGTCATATTTGTGAAGAAAATGAGGCCGAAAAACGCCAGTACGGTGATGCCTCGCTTGCCCAGGGCGACTACTGCCCGGTTTGCCACCGCCCCACCTGCCGCTTTCACATGGGCCGGGTCCGCTGGCGATGGAAGCATAATGGACAGCTCGCGGATGCCCTGATCTGCCGCGACTGTAAGAATTCGTACCGTCACCGCGAATGGGACGCGCACAACCGCGATTGGATCAGTTAAAATCTCATGAGTCCCTATTTTGGAAGGCTGCTTTAAAATGATGAAAGCGCCGGGAACGCCGATTCCCAGCGCTTTCAAACATAAGGAGGAGAAGAAGAGAATTCGCCCTTCGCTTCTCCCTTAGTGTATGCAGCCGACCCCTGTGCGGCCTAATGCGCGCGCTACGCCACTCCTACGCGCACCCTACGGCCCGCCTTCGGCCTCCCTACGCCGCTCTGTTTTTCGATCCGACTCAGAACGCCGTAAGGCCGTCAAAATTGAAAGATAAAACGCATGCTGATGACGATCAGGAAAATGCCGTAATAGCGCTTGACCAGCGCTGATGGCAGCCCCAACGCGACCCGCGCGCCGCTGAATGCGCCCATCACCAGTCCGACCGCGACCAGCAGCGACGTCATGATGTCGATCTTGCCCGCTTCGTAAAACGTGATCACCGCGCCGATGCTCACCGGCGGCAGCAGCGCCACCAGTGACGTCGCCACCGCGCGCTTGTGATCGTAGTGCAGCAGGCCGATCAGCGCGGGCACGATCACCAGTCCGCCGCCGATCCCGAACAGGCCCGACGCCACGCCCGCCACGAGTCCAACGCCCAGCACCACGTACCACGCGTCAGACATGGACGTCTCGCTCTCGACGGCATCCGGCGCGGGAGTCACGACGCCTCGCCGGGCCGCCAGCCACTTACGCGGCTCCACGAAACGCCAGCCCGTGTAAATGAGAAACGCCCCGTAAATGCGCTGAAGTGTCTCGCCCGGCAGGCTGAGCGCGATCTCCGCCCCGCCGACGCTGCCCATCACCAGTCCCAGCGCGATCAAGCCCGCCGGGATAAAGCGAATGTACCCCGCGCGGTAGTACGCCAGCACCGCAAAAATGCTCACCGGCCCGATCATCACCGCCAGTGATGTGCCAATCGCCTGCTGCAGCTCGAACCCGATAATCACCGTCAGCGCGGGGACCATGACCGCGCCCCCACCAATCCCAAACATGCCCGACAGCAGCCCGGCAGCGATTCCAATAAGCAGCAAAGCCCATGCGTGATCTGGCATTCCCATCTCCTCGATCGGGGTTCGTTCCAATTCCGTTGGTGACGCGCAGCAAGGCTGCGATGCGGCAGGGGGCATTGTACCCAACCGGACGCGGTAGACAAAGGCGAAAAACAGTTGGTAGTGGTTAGTTGAAGTGGTTCGTTACGACAAAAGCAAAAGCGGGCGGAGCAGTGGCAGCAATTAAGCATTCCAGCGGCGCGACGGGCAGCTCTGCCTTTCGTAGGGGCGGGGCAAGCCCCGCCCGTGGTCAGCAAAGCCGGGTAGGGCAAGCCCTACCCCTACGCAGATCCGGCTTGACGACTCGCCCCACCTATCCGTTTATCGCGGAGATCGGATACAAATCAGTCCGTTAACTTGCTATACATGGAGCGAGTTTCTAACCCGCCCCGGTTTTTACGCGCTCTAAAAGACGGTGACGCCGAAGACTGCGTTGACGAACAGGAGCACCACGCTCAGGAGCAGCAGCAGGATCGTGGCGACGACCACCCACGACAGCGCCTGCGCGCGCTCGGCCTGGGCGTTCGCAATATCCATAGCGTCGAGTCCCGGGTCGTCCGTCGCCAGGAAGCGGTACAGGGCGGCGGCTTCGCGGTCGAGCACGTGGTAATGCGCGGGGAACCAGTAGTAAACCTGGGTGCGCGTCATGTGGTAGCGCACCATCACCAGCCCTTCAAGCTGCTCGACGATCAGCGTCTGGTCGGCGCGGCGCGGATCGAACAGGTTATAGCCGCGCACGCGGCGGGCCTGCACGATGCGCGGCCCGGCATCGGCTAAATCGAATTTCGCAATTTCAAAGAAGCGCGCGGTCCGCGCCTCAAGCTCTCCAGGCGGCAGGATCATCGGCAGCGTGTAATTGACGCGCAGCCGGTCCTCGCGCCAGCACCGTTCGGACGGCAGCGTATTGGGCAGCAGATCGGCATTGCTCACGGGCGGCGGATATTCGACGGTCAGCGGGCGGGTCGGCGCGCCGGTCGATTGCAGCGTCTGCACGAGATCCTCGACGGCCAGCAGGAACCGGCCCCGGAAATCGACGCGCGGGAGCGGCTGGAGCACCTCGGGAATGTCGCACGTCTCGTGAATGACGACGATCACATGCTTTTGCATGCCCAGCGCCCGGCCCCAATCGCGCAGGGTATCGGGCAGCGCGGTCGAATGGGGCGACAGGATGGTCAGCACGTGGCTGGCCGCTTCCAGCGCCGCCGCCTCGTCGCGCGGCACGCCTCCCAACTGGGCCGTGTCGAGGATGCGCCACACGACCAATCCGCGCTGTTGAAGCTGGATGCCCAACTGCCGCGCGAAGAGTCGATCTTCGGGGGCAAATGACAGATAAATGTGAGCAGGCATCTAACCGGCGATCCTTGCCATAACGAAACCCAAGCTTACGCTCGAATTGTAGCGTGAAACCGCCGCTTAGGGAACATATTTCGCGCGGGGCGTGTGGGAAACGCCGCCTGCTGACCGGAGGGTGACGGGGCAAAAGGTTGCTGTTACACTAGGGGCGGAGGATGAAAGTTTGGGGTTGGTTCAGCACGGATGATGTCTCTGAAACGAACAATAGCCCTCATTACGCTGGCCGGACTGCTGGGCGGCCTGTGGCCTGTTGTGACGGCACACGCCCAGGACGAAAGCTGGCTGATCGGCCAGGTCAATGCGCTGCGCGCGGACCTGGGGCTGAGCGGTCTGTCATCTAACGGCCTGCTGAGCGCCGCCGCCGCGGGTCACAGCCAGTACATGGCGACGACGTGCGACATCGCGCACACCGAGTCGAACGGATCGACGCCGAGCAGCCGCGCCGCCGCCGCCGGATATCCGGGCAGCCGCGTGAACGAGAACATTTACGGCGGCGCGATGGCCGAAGCGAGCAACGCCTGGACGTTTTGGGTCAATTCGGGCGTGCATTATCAGGCGATGGTCGATACACGCATCAATGAGATCGGCGTAGGCGTCGCCAGCGGCCCGTGCGGGCACTTCTTCACGATGCTGGTCGGCTATAACGACGGCGTCTCCGCCCCGCCCGCACCCGAACAAGCCGCCGCCCCTGCGGAAAACGCGGCCCAACCCGCCGACGACGCCGAGGTTGACAGCAGCGCGCCCGCGACGGCGATCATCATCGCGCCGACGCAGCAGCCTTACGTGCCCCCGCCACCCAGCCGCACCCCGACCGCGACCATCCTGACGCTGACACCCTCCGCGACGTGGACGATCACGCCCACGCGCACCCCCTCACCCACGGGCACGGTACAGCCGCCCACATCGACGCCAATCGTGCTGCCGACCGTCCCGCTTCCCGGCGAGAAAACGACAGCGGTCGCGCTGGCGGCCTCGCCCACGACGGAATCAAGTCCCTCACCGACCGCGACGCCCTCCCCCACGGAGCTTCCGCCGCCGGTCGTGAAGCATGCCGCTGCTGGATCGGCATTCGAGCCGCGCGACCTGCTGCCCGTGGCGCTGGCCGGACAGGTCATGCTAATCGGCGTGGTGGGATTTGTATATTTCCGCCGTCAACAGCGATAGACGGTTCGCCCGCACATGGGTTATAGTGGTGAATGTGATACCGCCCCTGGCAAGCGCAGGCAGTAGGATGGAGAGCAATGGCGACTTCGCCTGATTTAATCCCGGTGTTGGTGACGGTCAAATTTACCCCAGAGATGCTGGCTGCGTTCGGGGAAATATCCAGCCGGTTGGACATCATGGTCCATCCGGTCAATCAGATCGAGGACGTGCCAGAAGACGTCTGGGCGCGGGCGGAAATCCTCTACACCAGCCACCTCGTGCCCGAACCGGCGATGGCCCCGGCCCTGCGCTGGATTCAGGTGCACTCGGCGGGTGTCGATCACATCATCGACCAGCCGATCGTGCAGCAGGAGAACATCCACGTCACGTCCGCCAGCGGCATCCACGTGACCAGCATGGCCGAATACACCTTCGCCATGATGCTCTACTTCAGCCGCAAAATCCCGACCCTGCTGGCGCATCAAGCGACCGCGCACTGGCCGACCGGCGACGAATACGATACGTTCGGCGCGATCGAACTGCGCGGCAGCACGGTGGGCATCGTGGGCTATGGCAGCGTCGGGCGCGAGATCGCGCGGCTGGCGAACGCCTTTGGTATGAAAGTGCTAGCGAGCAAGCGCGACGTGCTGCATCCCGCCGACACCAACAGTTATACGCTGCCCGGCACAGGCGATCCGCAGGGCGAGTTCTTCGAACGGCTGTACCCGCCGGAAGCCGTCACGACGATGGTGCGCGACTGCGATTTCGTGGTGGTTACCGTGCCGCTGACCGACGCGACGCGCAACATGGTTGACGCGGACGTGATCGGCGCGATGAAAAAGACGGCGTACCTGATCAACGTGGGGCGCGGCGGCGTGGTAGATGAAGACGCGCTGCTGGACGCGCTGCGCAGCAAGGCGATCGCAGGGGCCGCGCTGGACGTATTCGAGACGGAGCCGCTGCCCGCCGATGACCCGCTGTGGAAGCTGCCCAACCTGATCATCAGCCCGCACCTGTCGGGCGTGTCGAACACGTACGCCGAGCGCGCGGGCGACCTGTTCATCGAGAACCTGCGCCGCTACGTCGCACACAAGGACCTGCTCAACGAGGTCAATCTGGGCCACGGCTATTAGCCGCGCGACCAATTCGCCTGCGGGACGCAACCTGACCGCCCAGCTGATCGTATAGAGTATAGGATTAAGACTCTGTTGAGAGCTTAGAGAGGATAACGGTCATGTCAGAAGAACTGAACACCTCATCGCCCGCTGAAGAAAAGGCTCCGATCAAGCGCTTCCTCAAGCACCAGCAGTCCGCGATCGAAGAAACCGGCAAGGCGGTCGCGTCGCTGCTACCGCGTGAATTCCGCGAGCACACGAACCGCGCCGTCGAAGAAGGCGTCGCCGGGTGGAAGGCGCTGTTCAAGGGCGTGCGCGTGGAAGTCGAGCGCAGCGCGGATCGCGTGGCGAACTTTGGCCGCGCCGAAGGGCCGATCGAAGGTCAAAGCAAGGTGAAGGTTGACGTCGAATAGGCCACCCGCCGCCGCGCCAGATCACCGGCCCGGCAGCGTTCACCCTATGCCGTGAAATCAAAACGCCCTGGTTTTCCAGGGCGTTAGTTTTTCACGCTCTAAAAAATGAACTGCCGCACTACGCGCCGAGGCGCACAACCTCGCTCGCTTGCGGCCCCTTAGGACCTTCGGTGATCGAGAATTCGACCCGTTCTCCCTCTTCGAGGTTGCGATACCCCGCGCCAACAATGGCACTGTAGTGAACGAAGACGTCAGGGCCGTTTTCAGGCTGAATGAAGCCGTAACCCTTCTGCGAGTTGAACCACTTTACCACGCCGGTAAGACGTTCTGCCATTTTGGAGGATACTCCTTCTTCATACAGACAGTTGCAATACAGTGGCTCTCGTCTTTGCAGGTTTGAGCAAAAAAAATACCCAGTGCGTTGTGAATGCTACACCGGGTGATTCCCTGCCGGTACTGCAAACAACTTGCTCCACTATTAAAGATTTTAGTCGCTCGTGTAGAGAGTGTCAACCACTTTGGGGGGCAAAATTCAAACCCGATTGGTGGAATGGCTCCCCCCAGCAAAAACGAGTCTTAGGAATGCTAATCCGGTGAACAGCAAACTCACAATCGAAAGCCAAAGGTTGCCGGACGTATACAGCAGCGTCGTGCAAATCAGCAGCGCGGCAAACACCACGGCATACAGGACGCGCTGGAGCAGGCCCGCGATGCGGTCGAGATCGTGCTGAAGCTCGGGGCTGGGCACGGTGCGCATCGCCAGATCGCCCTGGTCCATGCGGCGCAGCACGCCGTCGGCGCGGGCGGGCATCTGGATCGCGCGGGTCAGCCCCACCATGTCGAGCGCTTGCCCCGACAGCAGCGCCTTGAGCAAGCTGCGCGGCCCGGTCGGCAGGCCGAGACCGTCGGCCAGCTCGCCATTTTCGTGCAGCATACGTTTGGCGAACGGCTGAACCTCCTGCCACGGGTTGAATTCCGGGTCGAGTGCGGTGCAGATGCCGATCAGCAGGCCGATGGCGCGCGAGAGGTACAGAAAGTCCTGCGGGACCTGGAACGGCAGCGCGAACAGCAGGTCATTGAATTCACGCGTGATGTACTGCATCTCCGACAGCGGCATATCGCCCAACTGCGACAGGTTCATGCCCCACACGCGGTCGAAGACGCCCTGCGTGGCCTCCTCGATGCGGCTGGTGTCTGCGTCGGGCAGCAGGATGCCTAACTGCTGGTAGGAGCGCACCAAACGTTTCGCGTCGCGCTGGATGAGCGCGATCAGCGTTTCGCGCAGTCCGGCGACGATATGCGGCGTGACGTGCCCCACCAGCCCGAAGTCCACAAAGATAAGGTAAAACGGCTCGCCCTGGAGCGCCTGCCCATCCGCGTGACGCCCGGTCGGCGCATCGACGGGGGTGGGGAACGGGTAGACGAACAGGTTGCCGGGGTGCGGATCGCCGTGGAAGACTTTTTCGGTGAACACCATTTCCAGATAAGTGCTCACCAGCCGCCGGGCGACGTCCTGGCGGCTGATGCCTGCCGCCTCGAACCGGGCGGCGTCGGTGACTTTGATCGAGGTCACGTCTTCGAGCGCCAAGACGCGGCGCGTGGACAGCTCGCGGTATACCGCGGGCACGTAAACACCCATGTTGCCCTTGAACAGCACGCCGAACGCCTCGGCGTTGTCCGCCTCGTGCGTGTAATCCAACTCCTGCCACAGCCCTTCGCTGAACTCACCGAGCAAAACCGGCAAGTTCGCGCGGCGCGAGACGAAGCGGAAGCGCATCAGGCCGCGCGCCACGGCATCCAGTGCGCGCAGGTCGGTGTTGACCAGCGTCTGAATGCCGGGGCGCTGCACCTTGACCACCACGCGCTGCCCGTCCAGCAGGCGGGCGCGGTGGGCCTGCCCCAGCGACGCCGCCGCGACGGGGGTTTCCTCGAACGAAGCGAAGTACCGGTCGAGCGGGCCGAGATCGGCCTCGATCACTTTACGGATGGCCCGGAACGGCACGGTGGGCACTTCGTCTTGCAGGCTCGCCAGTTCTTCGGTGATCTCCGGCGGCAGAATATCCGCACGGACCGAAATGAACTGGCCGAGCTTGATCATGACGCCACCCATATTGACGGCGAGCGCGCGGAATTCACGCGCCCAGCGCCGCCAACGGGCGGGGCGGTTCCCGGCGGCGGCATTGCCGACCAGCCGCCGCACAAGGATCTCCCAGAACACGACGCGCACGAA
Source organism: Aggregatilinea sp. (assembly GCF_036822615.1). Classification (NCBI taxonomy): domain Bacteria; kingdom Bacillati; phylum Chloroflexota; class Anaerolineae; order Aggregatilineales; family Aggregatilineaceae; genus Aggregatilinea; species Aggregatilinea sp. The sequence goes on from NZ_DAISHJ010000116.1 coordinate 11,556, forward strand.
CAGCCAGCCCGCGTACCAGAGCGTACGCTGGTAACGCCGCCAGTTGATCGGGATCTGCGACGGGTCAAAGGCGGCCTGCGCCGCGCCCCCGGACTCAGTGCGCAGCGGAATCTCCGTCTGGTCGGATAAAGTGGACGCGAAGCCGGGATTGTTCGAATCGGGCATTTTCGATCTCTAGGTTCCAGAGCGCATAGGGCAGCACGATATTGCGCCGGTACGGGCCGACGCGCAGCGTCAGCTCGTCCGCCGAGCGGTACAGGTCGAGATCGCTCTTTTCGACGAAAGGCAGCGCAACGATCAGATAGTACCCGCTTTTGCCGTCGGATTCGATCCAGTGCGTCTGCTCGGTGGAAAGCACCTCCGCCGGGTTGCGGTCGCCGTACAGCGCGTCCGCCAGCCGCCGCAGGCTTTCGAAACCACCCACCTCTTCGCCAAACATGGGCGCTTGCAGCATCGGAAGCTGGCCGAACGCCTCACCGATGAAGTCGATGTTCTCGCGCTGCTGCGCCTTGCGCCGCGCGAAGTACGGATCGCTCACCTCGTCGGGGATCACGCGGTTGAGCAGTACGGCGTCCACGGAATAACCGTACAGGTTCAGGTACGTATAGGTGCGCTGCGTCTCTTTGATCACCATACGCTCGGGATTGATCACCAGCCGCAGGCTGCTGTGAGCCGGATCGGCCAGCAGCTTGCGTACCTTGTCGAGCGTGTTGAACAGCCCGTCGATGCTGTCGAGCGTGTCCGTGTCGGGCAGGTTCGCGCCGATCAGCGGTTTCGACAGGGGCCGCAGCACGCGCCCTGCCCCGCGCATCAGGCCCATGATGCGCTGGAACCACCAGCGCGACGTATCGGGCAGGCTGAGCAGGCGCAGCGTTTCGGCGGTGGGCGCGGCATCCACGATCAGCACGTCGAACTGGCCTTCCTCGGCGTACTTGTTGATCCACAGCAGGTGCGCGCCTTCTTCGAGGCCGGGCAGGATCGTCACTTCCTCCGCGACGATATCCTGCACGCCGCGCGTATTAAGCACGTCCAGCGCGTAATTCTGGATGCGCCCCCAGTATTTATCCATCGAGTAGCGGGCGTCCACTTCCTGCGCCCACAGATTTTCCGTCACGGGGATCGGCTCCGGCCCGATCTTCATGTCGAGCGAGTCGGCCAGGGAGTGCGCCGTGTCGGTCGAGATCACGATCGTGCGCAGGCCGAGATCGGCGCAGCGCAGCGCCGTCGCAGCGGAAATACTGGTCTTGCCCACGCCGCCCTTGCCAGTGTGGACGATGATACGCATGGGGTGTTGGCCTTCAGCGTTACTGTGATGGTTGTTATTGTTTGATCCGCTCATAGCTCACTTTTACATCTCGCGCTTACGGCATTCAATTCGCCCGGTCTGTATAAGAGTCTACGCACCGGGCGCGCAAACGGTGCGCCGCGCGCGCAGTTCCAACGCAACTATTACACTCGGACGGGGGGAAAAGCGCAGGAACCGGCCTGCCACGTTTTTGTACGGAGCGTATCGCCATACGCCTCATGCGCACCAAGTTAGCGGATCGATGGGTGTCTGATCCCTACGATGAATGGGCAATCAGGGAGCAAGTCTCCAGGCCGGATGTGCGTAGGGGTAGAGCTTGCTCTACCCGGCTTTGCTGACGGCGGGCGATGCAAGCATCGCCCCTACGAAAGGCAGGGTCGTCTATCGCGCTGCTAAATGCTGAACGGGGCGTATCGCAATACGCCCCTACGGAGGAGGAAACCATCCGGCGCGCTCAGCCGATGAGGCCCCGGCTGTAGAGCAGCCACATGCCGAGCAGATAGACCACCACGATCAGCGCCGCGTCCAGCTCGACGATCTGGCGGCGCGTTTCGCCCCAGGCAAGGTTGCGCGCCAGATTACCGAGCAGGGCCAGATTGGTGACCACCAGCGCCAACATCCCAGCGATGCTCATGATATCGCCTACTTCGGCCAGGAATCGCCCGTCGGCATAAAACAGGTCGGTCAGGCCCAGCGTGAAGATGTTGAAAATGTTGCTGCCAAACAGGTTACCCGCCGCCAGATCGTACGCGCCCAGGCGCGCCGCCTGCACGGTCGTGACGACTTCGGGCAGCGAGGTGATGATGCCGACCAGCGCGATGCCCACGAAGCCGGTCGAGAGGCCGGTCGATTCGGCGATGCCCGCCGAACTGCTGACCAGCAGCGGCGTGATCGCCACCAGCGCCAACGCCGCCAGCCCAAACCCGATCGCGGCGCGGCGCAGCGTAGGCACACCCTCGAACTCCTCCGGCGCGGGCGGCTCGCCCGATCCGCTGTCGCGGTTGCCGCCAAACAGGATACGCGTGCCGAGCAGATACAGCGCGATCAGCACGATGCTGTCCAGCCCCATCCAGCCGACCGAAATATCGATCTGCGCCAGGATAAAAAAGACCGACAGGCCGATCAGGAGCAGCGCCAGCGCGCCGCTGAGGGCGTGCGTGATCGCCAGCCGTCGCAGAATGTGCAGGCGGCGGTACAGCAGATCGATCATCGCCAGCAGGAACATGTTGAACATGCAGCTTCCAAAGATGTTGCCCACCGTCAGGTTCGGCACGCCCTGGTTGATGGCGTTGATCGAGGTCAGCAGCTCCGGCAGCGAGGTCGCCCCGGCCATCAGCAGCGTGCCGACGAACAGGCCACCCAGCCGCGTGCGGATCGAGATGGCGTCGCCGTATCCCGCGAGCTTGGTCGCGGCGAAGACGATCAACGCCGAGCTTCCGATAAATTCGAGCCAGATCATCGCTTATCGCCGGTCCCTTCGTCGCGCAGGTGACCGGGCACGCCCTTGACCACCGAGAGATCCCACGAGGCCATCACGCCCGTGTTGGGGCCGTCCAGATCCCCGACGATCCGCTCGGCGGCGGCCAGACATGCCCGCACGGCATCTTCGTCGGGCACGATCGCCATCAGCGTGTAGTGCCCCACTTCGATATGCGCGCCGGACTGCCCCAGACCAAACGCGTAACGTGCCCCAATGGGACGGGTGCGTTTGCGGCGGTGCAGGCCCGACGTCTCGATAATCGTCACGCCGCTGACTCCGGCAGCGTACCAGGCATCCAGAACAGCGTCGAGCTGGTCGGGATTGTCGAGGACGAACATCATCATTTGCATCTCGGCATCCTTTCGCATGCAGCGCAGTAGGTGGATCTAACGCAGGGGTGCAGCAGTCGGTACGACGCGGAGTATACCGGTTTGGGCGGGAGTTGGCAGGCGGATCGGGTGTACGCCCGGCCTAAAAAACGCGCGCGCCCATAGCTGAGCGCGCGCGGCATTGCTGGCGATGGGACAGGCGGATCACTTGACGAGCGCGGCGGCGATCCCGTCCCCAACAGGAATGATCGTGCTGGTCAGGCGGTCGTCGGAGGCCAGCGACTGCAAAAACTGGCGCAGGCGCGCCGTGCCCTCTTCGGGATTGGCCGCGACGAGCTGCCCTTCGCGGAAGGCGTTGTGCGCCGTGATCAGCCCACCGGAGCGCACGTGATCCACCGCCCAGGTGAGAAAGGTGGGGTACTCCGACTTTTCCGCGTCGATGAACACCATGTCAAACGTCTCGTCGTCCAGCGCGTCGAGTGTCTCCATTGCGTCGCCCTCGCGGATCTCGACACGATCGCTTACGCCCGCCATGTTGAAGTGCTCGCGGGCCAGCGCCGCGTGGCGTTTCTCGCGTTCCAGCGTGATCAGGGTGCCATCCGGCGGCAGCGCGCGCGCCAGCCAGATGCCGCTGTATCCGGCCAGCGTGCCGATCTCAAGGATCCGCCGCGCGCCGATCAACCGGGCCAGAAAGCCGAGCATCTGGCCTTCTTCGGGGCGGATCTGGATTTCCGGGAGGCCCTTGCCGCGCGTGTTCAGGCGCACCGCGCTCAACACATCATCCTCTGGCGCAAACCACTGGCGGATGAAAGCAGTGAGATCGTGTTGGACCGCCGGGTCAAAGGTCAGGATGCGCTCAAACATTGGGGTTCCCCTTAAATACTCGTCTTAAAATTCCCAGCGTGCCGTGCCACCGGGCAGCAGCACCACACCGACGAAGACCACGACCAGCACCACCAGCACGACGAGCATGTCGTTGCGGTAGCGCAGCGGATCGGGCGATTTGCGCCAGCGTACCGGGAGGTGGGCGATAAAGGCGGCGACAAACATCACGACCATGTGCTCGAAGCGCGCACGCGGCCAGTAGTCGTTATCGATCCCGCTCCAGATGAAGTAGATCAGACCCAGGAGGATCTGGATGTCGATGAAGGTGCTGAACAGCGCCACCAGCCCGCGCGCCGACCGGTCGTAGGGCTGCCGCCCAAAGTAACCAATCGCCAGACGCACGAAGGTCATCACAGCAACGATCACGATCAGCCATCGCACCCCGGAATGAATGTGAAACAGCGTCTCCACCAGCAGTCCTCCCTCCACTCGGATCACGGGTCAGGGTCGCGGAAGCGTCCGCCGGCCCTCTACCGTGTGCTGTGAGTGCAGCCACCGGGCCAAACCGTACGCTTCCGTGACACGAAGATTGTACAGGTTCCCGTGCGGCGCGCCCATCAAATCCGGCGTGGCTGCGGGGAAGCAAGATCGGGGAAAAGCAAAAACCGGGCGATGCCAACATCGCCCGGCGGATCATGGGAAGAATGAGCGCGCGAGAAACCCGTTCTCTCGCCCGAAACGCACGGGATACTCGCTAGGCGCTGGTGCCGTTCGAGGCGCTGTTGGAGCTGCCGCGTCCGGGGCC